>JAZQOE010000063.1:0-17268 GCA_045627705.1 Kiritimatiellia bacterium
CGCGTCGCCGCGGTTGGTCCACGCCACGAGAATCTCCGTCCACTGGGTCGCCACGTCCGTCATGTCCACGGAGTAGTTGAACCGGCCGGCCATGCTCCCTCCGCAGTGCGCCACGCTGTCTATCTCGATCCAGCCCGGCGCCGACGCCGCGTCCGGGGGCCATGCGTCGGCCTTCAGGGGTATCCGCCGGCGGTGTTCCGACAGGCTCGACGACCGCCCTCTTCCGCCGCCGGGGTGCGGACGCACCGTGGACAGGCGCCGGTCGATGGCCCTGTCGCCCATGGCGAGCACCTCCGCGACGGCCTGATGTTCACCTTCTTCTCTTCGCTTGTCATGTTCATGTCCCGAATTTTTCAGTAACACGATTTATGGCGCAACCTGGAAATCACTCATCGCGTTTTCGGTAACAGGAATTATGGCGCAACGCGTGACAACAGAGAGTGTTACGGGAAACGGAGGATTAGAGCCGTACTGAAGAGACAGGGAATCGTCGTTGGCTTTTGCCGTCTTGACGCTCGCGGTCAGGTGGCGAAGGGGGATTAGAAATGCTTGGAGGCGAAGACCCGTCCGGAATGAGACTTGAAGTACCTCTCAAGTTCGATGGCCTTAGATTCTGAGTCGACGGCAATCGCGGCGGTCAGGCGCCAGGGGCGAAACTTTGAGGTGTGGGGAACCGAACCGGAATTATGAGCAGCAAGACGTTCAGCCGGTTTGAGGGACGTGTAGCCGACATAGTGATGCGTACCGGTTGCACAGTCGGTGAGGAAGTAAACGTAATGGAACTTGCTCATTGTCGTAACATCCAAGCCTCTCAGAATAAGGAACTCTATGTCTTTAGCCCGTCTTCATCGCTTCGCGATTCCGCCGTGGCACCAGTCTCCGTTGCCACTTCGTGCCAACTCCGCCTTGCCAGTCGCATCGCCTTCGGCGTTGGCCTGCCAAGGCGGAATCTCGCGCTTTGCGCGAGATGGAGACTGGTGGAGGCGGGGGGAATCGAACCCCCGTCCGAAATGGAGTCACCCAGACATCTACATGCTTGTTCCGTCGTCTAAGTCTCACCCTGGAGAAAGACGGCGGACAAACGCGCTCCAGGGCCAGCGGCCACGTTGGTACAGGCTTCGCCGTTCGGTCACCCAGCGGCGGGCGGGTCCTGCTGTTGACGCACAGCACCGCCTAGCAGGCGTCAGCGGGTGTGCGCGTGGCTATAATTAAGCCGCGAGAGCCATGTCGTTGGCAGTTGACGTTTTTCCCGGATTTTTTACGAGGCCAACCAGGATTCCTCGGCATGCAGCCTGGACTTCAACCACCCCGTCGAAACCAGGACGCCCCCATTGAAAAGCGCTTTGGATGAAATCCGTGCGTAGAATTGCATTTGCGGAGCTAAATTGCAATAGGAAAATGGGGACATTCGTTGCGCCATGATTCCTGTCACCGAAAAATTCGGAGAAATCAAAACGGGGACATACCCCGATTTTCATTTGTCCGATCACAATTTCGGCAGTACGACCGCATCGAAACACTGAACTCTCCTTGCCGTTCCGATTCCCGCCAGTTCCTCGCAGCGGATTCCATAAACACCCCTTTTGGGGGTCTATCCCCCTTTCGCCGACATTCAAGCCGCTTGTCCTCGGTTACTTTGCCGCTGGCGGCAGGCGCTATTTCTGTCTTGTTTCGGTTGTTCTGCCCTGGGCGTCGCGCCTCGTTTCGCGTTCGCCGGCCGAAACCGAGAATGCAATCATTACCATTGGGAGAATTAGGCAGATTGTCTTCATCGTCCAACGTCAACTGAAGGTGAATGTACTCAACCAAACCGTTTCTTGTTGAAGTCTTCGAACTGCGCCAGCATGGTTGGGGTTATGGAGGAAGGAATGACCGTGCGGGCTTCTTCAAGGTCGGATGGGACGACGAGCGGATCGCCGCCGGTATCTATGCTGCGGCGGAAGGCTATTTGACAGGCCTTTTTCGCAAGGCCGACGATATCGCTGCCGGAGTACATGGCAAGCGCCTCCGCCCATGCGTCGAGATCGATCGACTTGTCGATAGCGGCCTTCTTGAAAGCGCGGGCGAGCATTCCGCGGCGGGCGGGGGCGTCCGGGACCCCGATAAAAATCTTTTCGTCGAAGCGTCCGGTACGGAACACGGCCTCGTCGATCTCCCACGGCTTGTTGGTCGCGCCGAGGATAAGCAGGATATTCGGGCTGTCCTTGAAACCGCCGACATCGGCGAGGAACTGTGTGACGAGGCGGTTATCGACAGCCGAGGAACTTTCCGTGCGACGCGGGAGAAGGCCATCGATTTCATCGAGGAACAGCACGGCGACAGGCTTGTCCTGCGCGGCGTGGATGAGCCGCGACAGTTTCTGCTCGCTTTCGCCGTGCCACTTCGAGCGGATCTGCGCACCGGAAGCATAGAAGAACGGAGCGGAAATCTCGTGGGCGATCGCCTTTCCAAACATCGTCTTGCCATTGCCGGGCGGACCATAGAGCAGGACACCTCCGCCAGGCTTGATGCCGAGTGCCATGGCCTTTTCCGGCTCGCGCATCGGGTTAATCACCATATCGAAAATCGCGGCCTTGGCGTTCTCCATGCCATCGATGTCGTCGAAAGAAACCCCGGTGTCGGCGGTGACCTGGAACTCGGAATCATCATCGTTTTCCTGCGGTTGGCCGGACGTGGCGACGGCATCGCGTGATTCGCGCGACAACGATGCGAGTGCGGACGGCGGCGACAACTTCGCAGTCTTCAGTTTCTCCGCGATTTCAAGCCAGCCTTCCGCGGTCGATACATAGCTGGCGGCGACGGGACCAGTCGATTGTCGCGCAAGGGCGAAGCAAAACTCGGCGGCCTTGGCCGCGTGGAAGATCGCCTTTGCATTGTCGCCAGCCTTGATTGCGGACTCGCAGGCTGATTCGTGTTCGGACTTCTTGTCGGAGAGGAAGCTCATGTCTTGCGGAGGCTATCAGGCCAATAACACGCGCCACAGCAAGGCGGCAACAAGCACCAGTATCCATAGCGAAAGCAGGCTTTCCAACAGATACCAGACGCGGCCCAGGAGCAATGCCATCGCATTCGGGCGAGATGCCATGATAACGCCGTTGAGGAAGGCGAAGACGATGTTGCCAGCGATCGCGACGAGGACGGCCCATATCGTGAAGCGCAGAACCTTGCCGTGGACAACCTTTTTGCCTGGCGCAGCGAAACCTGTCTGCAGGAGATTTTTCCAAACGACCGGCTCGGAAGCGAGGCGGTCGGCATAGAGCCCGGCATTCTGCGCCTTCTCTTCCTCGGTCCATTCGACCAAGGGCTTTGTCTGCATTGGATCAACGGCAGGAATCGCCTTTGCGCAGGCGCCGACGCCGAAAACCGCGAGGACAATTGCCGCTACGCAAGCGGCGACGATACCAATGCGGCGGATTGCTTTTCCGCGGCGATACTTCACAAGGCGTTCCTGAACTTCCTGGTCTGTCATCTCTGCCATGTTGATTTCCCCTTTTCGACGCATGCGATGCGATGGCGGTCGATCATTTGCCGTCGAGGATGCTCTTCACGCGATCCTGGCCGGCGGACACGCGGGCGTCGATTTCCTTGCCGGCGGCGACGGGTGTCGCGGCGCCACCGATTTCGGCGGCGACCTCCTGTTCGAGCTGGGCGCCGAGATCCTCCATGCTGGGTATGTAATCCTTGGCGGTACCCGTTGCGCCCTCCATCTCCTTGTTGTACATCTTTTCCCAGAAACGGTCGCCATCGACCTGTTCGCCGAGGAGGTCCTGGGCGGTATCGAAGACATCCATGACCTTTTCGGGGTCGATGTTCACGACCTTGTTCAAGGCTCCAAGGGCGTCGGCGAACTGGGCGTCGGAACCCGCGACCTGCATCTTCGTAATGTACTGTTCGAAGATCCAGCGCTTCTGCTCGAGCTTCACCACGAGCGCCTGCGAGGCGCGGTAGCTGACGAGGGCGCGCTGGGCAGCGGCCTTCTCGCCGTTTTTCAGCGCCTCGCGGGCGGCGTCCCAACTCTTTTTCGCCTCTTTTTCGAGTTCCATCTGGCGATCCTTCACCGAATCCACGGCCTTTTCGGCGTCGCGGAAGGCATGGCGGCGCTCGCGGCGCTCCTCGCGTCTGCGTTCGGATGGTGACTTGAAGACGTTGAGAATGTCGGCGATATTCATGGCTTCACTCCAAGATTAAGACGGTGGCGGGCGGCGATGCGACCGGCTTCAACCATCAAGGATTGACTGGCACGGCCGCCTTCGGCTGCATGTTTTCATCGCCGGACACGAGGCTCATCAGCCCCGATGCGTCGATGCCGAGCGAATCGACCATTGTGCGGTTGGACTCCAGGAGATTGCGGAGGCGTTCGACGGAAAGCGGGTGCGTGCGCGTCGGGACGTCATCTACGCCGGCTGTTTCCTTCATCGCGAAGAAGAGTTCCCAGAACAGCCTGCCGACAAAGGTAGCCGTGGCCGCAGAATCATTTTCCCCGATCGTGGCGTTGATCATGGTCGAAGCAAACGAATCCGCCTCGCGCTCCTGGTTGCGCGAGATGTCGAGGTTGTCGTTGATGGTGGAATCGCTGGAATCAAGGTGGCCGAGGACATGGTGGCCGATCTCATGCGAGAGGGTGCCGGCGACCATTCCCCCGGAAATAGCCTCCATGCCAGACATGAAACTTGGATCTCCGAGATCGGCGGCGCTGATGCCGCTGTCAATCAAAATGGAAATCGCGTCTTCCTTCGGCATCCTGCCAATCGAACCGATCAGTCCGACGAGCCGTTCGAGGCATTTGGAATCCTCGCCAAGCGCCATCCTGCGGGAATCCGCCGCTGATGCGCACCCGACAAGCCTGGCGAAATTCCATGCACCGGCGTTGAATTTGATAATCCGGCAGATTTCGCCGCTGGAATCATCCTTGCGTTTCGTTGCGAACGCATTGATTTCATCGTTATCGTTGTATTCAAGGCGTATGGAGTCGGCGATCGGCTTATAGATCTGATTCTTGGAAACGGCGTCGTTTGCGATCAGGCTTCCGAATATTTCGGCGAGTCTCTCGTGCGGGGCGTCGAAAATGGGGCCAAAGACCCCGTACTGTCCATTGTCGCTTGCGCTTCCGGCATTATTCTGCGCCTCCGTTCCGGTGGTCTCGCCTGACGGCCGCGGGCAACGGCCGAAAAGAGGCATTAGCCAGCATCTGACGCCAAAGAATGAAAGGAACACCAGTACAAGCGCTATCAGGGAGAACCACAGCCAGAATGTGCCGTTGCCGACCTTGCGCTGGCGGGAATATGGCATGGGAGTATCCACTGGCGAGGCGGTGTGCGTCGTGCCAAGCCGACGTTCATATTCCTGCTGGAAGATTTCCTTGCGGGTCTTTTTCGGTTGTTCTGCCATGATTCACTCCAATTGTCAGCTGAATGCGCTTTGTCCGCGGCGCGCGGAGTTTTCCACGCGCCGCGGATCGCGGTTAGAACACAAAACCGAGAATCGGCGACTGGCGGCCGCTGCCGGACTTGTTCCAGAGGCCGATCTGGAGCCCCATGCCGCATTCCGCGATGTTGAGGATGCCTATCTGGAGGCCGTTCAGCTCCTTTGTCCTGTTCACAAACCCGCCGATCGCGATGCCGCTGAAACTCTCCGACTTGTTGCCGAGGACATTGACGGCCAGACCACCGGCGTCGCGGTCGCATTCGCCGAACAGCCCGAGGTCGATGCCGAACATATCGACTGGCTTCGCGCCGATGTTCGGGAAGCTGAGGTTCACGCGGACGCCATAGACCGAGCAGTTGTCGAGCGGCGGGACGGAGAGCGGTCCGACCGTCAGCGCAAACGGCGATGTCGTCTCCTCCAGCACGACTGGATCGGCTACGACAGCGGTGGCGACAGGCGCGGAAAGATTGATTGGCGAAACAGGCACCACTGGCAATGGCGCCGGGGCGACAACTACCGATGGCGCAGCAGCACCGCCATTATCGACCGAACCGCGACCGAACGGGGCGTACTCCGCATCGGCAAAAGCCATGCAGGCCGCGACAGAGGCCATGGCCGCAAACAAGATATTCTTCATGACAAGTTCCTTCAAATGCGCCGGCATGCGGCGTAACCGCATTAGAACACGAAACCGAGGATCGGCGACTGGCGACCGCTGCCGGACTTGTTCCAGAGGCCGATCTGGAGGCCCGAACCGCAATCGGCGATGTTGATGAGGCCGACCTGGAGGCCGTGGAGTTCGTGGGTCCGATTGAGGAATACCGAAATCTGGATGCCTTCGAACACGCCGGGGCAGTCGTTGTCGAGGACATTGACCCAGAGTCCGCCGCCATCGCGGCGGCACTCGCCGCTGAGGCCGACATCGACCGCGTACATGTCTATCGGCACATCGGTCACCTGCGGGATACCAAGATTCACTCCGACGCCGTATAGGTTCAAGTCGTGGAGGAAAGGAATGCTGACAGGCCCGATTGTCAGGGCGAACGGGGTGAATCCCTCGCCGAAGTAGTCAGAACGCGGGACAACCGGGGGATTCTCCGGATAAACAGTTTCATAGCCGGCACCAACCTTGTGCGGGGATACCAAGCTGGCGTCTCCAGGCCTGACTACCGAATAAGGGGCGGCTTGGCAGGCCGCGGCCAGCACGAAAAATAGCGAGACAGATGCGAACAACGACTTTTTCATGGTCTATTCCTTTGCTTCGTCGGTTTTGCCGCATGACCGTCCAAGCGGCCATGCGGCATGGGATTGATTATAACGGGCGGTGGACGTTAAGCTCTTCGATCGTGTAGATGCGGTTCATTATGCCGTCGGGGAAGAAACTGCGGTCGTAGAGCACATCGACCACGATCGTGCGCGAGGCATTGCTTGTCGAAACGACATGGCAGTCATAGACGCCATCGAGACGTGTGAGCACGTCGCAGAAAAGCGACGGGTAGTCGGAATGGCGGTCAAGAAACCAGGCGTTGGCGATAGTGATGCGGCTGATTTCCATCTGTCCGGCCACCTTGAGGCAGCTTTCGGCCGCCCACTTCGAAACCGAATCGGCCATCTTGGAGGAGACATCGCGGATAGCCTCTTCGCGGGAACGGGCCTGCTCGCCCTGCGCATCAAACAGACGATGCGCCACGACTCCGGCCTCCTTGCGGCCGTTAACCGCGTTGACCTCTGGACTGCGGGTCACGGAGAAATCAATCTCGCCCCTGTAAACAAGGCGCGAACCGCGGGAATTGCGCTCGGCGCACTTGACCTTGCCATAGACGAGCAATTCGGCGGGGACATCGTAAACGACGCTGAAACCCTGGCCCGACAGCACACCCTCGACATCCGCGCGAAGGTAGTCGCAGAGCGTGGCGGCATCGTCGTCGACCGGTTCGAGGCTGAGGTACGTGCGGAGCGGAACGACCTTGGCTGTCGCCGTGGCCTGGACTTGCGTGCCATTGGTCTCATCTACCGGCTGGGCGCTGACGGCGACGTATTGTCCGCCCTGGCCAACATATTGGGTGCCGCCAGTGACGTGCTGGTCGCCTCCAGCGTAGTTGACGTACGGATAGGCGGTGCGGCAGCCAGACAGGGCCATGGCGGCGGCAACGGCCGCGAATGTCATTGCCCAAATAGAAACCTTGCTGTTCATTTCAGTATTCCTTTCACTTGTGTTTTCAGCGGACTCGGATCATCGTGTGCGTGACGAACCATACGATTGCCAGGACGACGACCAAGAGGATGAAGTTACGCGGTGTGATGACGGAGCGGAACCACGTGGCGAGCAGTTCAAGCCAGTCTGGGCTATAGACACCGCGGCCCTGGGCGGCGGCAACGACCTTGAAGCTGTTGCCGATGTCGCGGAACTTGACGTCTGTCACGACCTCGTACCTGGTGTTGTAGCCCGGGGTGGTCGTAAGGGTCAAGCGGTCGAGGTTCTTGCCCGTCGGGTCAAGGACGATCGTTCCGTTGTCATCGGAGACGGTGACGCTCCCGTTCAAGACAGCCATCCGGCCATCGCGGACATTGGGACCGAGCTTGCGGGTCAACTGATCAAGCACCGAGTCGCTGAACTGGATGTTTGTCCCGGCGCGCTGGCGGAGGAAGCGGGCCATCATGCGGTCGCTTGCGCCACCATTCGGAAGGTCGTACACCACGATGCTATTCTGGCGGCCCTGCCGCGTGACCTCGTTGAGGAACACCTGCGACATAGCGCGCCCAAGAGGCCCGTCGAAGGGAATCAGGAACGAGCCATAGCCATCGACATCGGCCGGGATGTTCCTGACGAGTTCCTCGGCCGCCAATTCGACGGCGCGCCGCCATTGGGCAGGGAGTTGCTCGTTGTCTGGACCCATGTCGTCGTATGTGCCTTCGACCGTGCCGCTCCACAGCAGTTCGGATGTCTCGACCTTGTAGAGCCGGAGATTGACGCGGACGATCGTCCTGAAGGAATTTTCCTGGGCGCCGACAACCTGGCCGAGCAGGAGTGCGTCGGCGAGTTTCAACTTGCCGATGACGGGGAGGACATTCTTGGCGTAATCGGTGAAATCAGATGCCTGGTCGAAGACCTTGTCGATATCCTTCCACTCCTCGCGGTCGCTGTGAAGTACGAATCGGAAGTCGGCGGGGACTTGTCCAAGCGCACCCTCGAAGATGAGGGAGATGTCGGAATCGGATGCGAACATGCCCTGGCTATCGGATGTCATCAACCTGGTGAAAGCGATGTTTTTCGTGCCCGCGACGCGCGGGTCGAGAGACATCTGCATGATTGCCTGAAACGCCGCGTCTTCGACGGCGTATTGCGCCTCGAGCTGCCCGGCGACAACCGGAGCGGCCGCGAACAGGGCGGCTGCAACGCAGCCTTTGAACCAACCAATGGTCTTTGTGAAGTTCATGGTGTTAACCTTTCCTATTTGACAGAAACAGACAAGCATTCAAGAAATTCAGCCCAGTTCCGGGCTTTCGGTTATGCCGTCGCGGTCGCGTGACGGCCTTTCCGGCATTGTTTCATCGGCCGATGCGACGGGAGTGGCGGCCGGGTCGGCGGCGGGGACATCCCACGCGCCATCGGAATCGAACTCCGAGAGCGCGGCGTCGAAGGAACCGTCGTCGCGATCCCTCCTGCGGCCGGCCTTGTCGAGGTCGCCAAGAGCATCCTGGAGATCCTCGGCATCATCGGACTTCTCCTCGATGGTATCGGCAAGACGGTCCACCATGTCCTCGTCGAGCGGGCCGCGAAGCCCATGGGCGAGCACCTCCATGAAACGACCCTTCACGCTGGCGATCGACTTCTCGTTCTCGCAAAGCAGCGCGTATTCCCGTTCCAGGCCCTTGTACTGGGCCATGAGCGCCTCGAGTTCCATCTTGAGGATGCGGCGGCGCACTGGCGAAGCGGCTTCGTACGCCTTCTTCTTCTCGACAATCCCGCGATAGGCGGCGTCGAGTTCGGCGGAGGCGGCGTCGCGGCGGCGGCGGTTGCCGTCGAGGGCGCCGTTGAGCGAAACCAGCATCGCTTCCGGCGACCGATCCACGTGGATCTTCGACCAAAGGCTGCGCAGTCCGCCGCCGACCTTGCCGGCGAACGAGACGGCCTCCGCCATCGCCTTGGCGGCGAGTTCCTTCGGGGCGGACTTGACCAGCTCGGCCTCCCGCAGGTCGCGCTCGCCCTCCGCCCTTTCGTTTTCCTTGTCCATCTTCTCCCCTTCCTTTCGGTCCGCCGCCTTCGGCGCCTTCCCGTCTTCCTTCCAGCCATGCGCGGGGCAACGGCCATTCCCGCCATGCGCGTGGAGCTGGCAGAACACGGCCTCGCAACCCGGTTCCGCGCAATGGCCGCCAATCGCCCAGCGATTGGGAAGCACCTGTTGGCAGATACAACATCTCGGTTCAGCCATTGCGCACCCCACTGTAAACAACGTTTTTGTTATTTACATAATGATGGTTTATCATAATTGTTGTTTGTCTGTCCATATTTATTTTTGTTTATTTTTCTTATATTTCTTATACACGGGATTGTATTCCGTCACGCGAATGAGTCCCGCAGCACTTTGGAATTCCATCCCTGGTTCAAGAACGCCCGAACCTACGTTGCCGGTACTCCAGAAGAAGCCGCCGGCATCCGACCGCGCCACGATGAAACCAGCGAGCGCAGGGATGACGACGCCGAAATCGAAGCATGACCAAAGGGCAACGAAGACCTCCGGATAGTCGTTTTTCTGCTGGATTACCACGCATGGCCTGATGCCGGTGCCGCACCAATCGCGCGATGGCACCTGGCAGACCGGGCACAGGCCGGCCGCCATCGGACTGTAGTATGCCACGGAAAGGGAAAAACTGCTTTCGCAACCCGTCGCGGGCGTGATTACGCCGGAATTGTGCGCCGCGTCGAGTATGCAGGCCTCCCCGGAAATGCGCGTGCCGTTCCAGAAGGTGCCGCATGATGATGCATCCTTCAGGATCACCGAGGATCCCGCGCCGCAGATTATGCAGTGGTGGCGGCTGATCCTGCTTGATGCCGCATGCTCCTCGGCCGTCGTCTGGCATTTCTCCTGGAGAACGATCGTGTTGTCGCGGTGGCGCCCAATGGTGATTTCCTCCTTCGGGATAAGATGAATCAGAGTGCCGGCGATTTCAAGCGTGAGGTCTCCGCTGTAGGCGGGCGCCGTCTGCGCCGCCGCACATTGCGCCTGGGGCATGCTCGTCAGCTCCAGCGGCACGAGACGATAGGCGCGCGCTTCGCCATCGACCACCCTGCGCAGTTCCTCGAAGGAACTTTCGCCGGAATGCCGCAGCGAAAGGTCCTGTATGGCGTCGGCGGCATCCTGGGAAAGCCTGACGTCGGCAGCATGGCCGCATTGGATGTCGTTTCGGATGTTGAATACTATGTTTTCGGCGCACTTGCCGACCTCTTCTGAACGCGCGACGAAAAACGAGACATTTCCGTCGAAGCTGTACGCTACGCCGTTCAGCACGAATGAAAGGATGATGTCCAGGGCATGGACGCCGGCGATGCCCGCGTCGATCTGCACGTTGTACTCGCGCATCGCCGCGAGAATCTGCCAGTTCTTGCTGTATTGCCTTCCGCTGCCCTGGAAACAGAGCGACAATGTCACATCCGAAAGGAATCCCTGTGCCTGGATTGCCGGGCCGATGCGGAAGCGGAGGATGCCACTGCCGCGTTCGATGAGAAAGCAAAGGCTGTCGATCTCAAGCCTGACGGGGCAGTCGCCCGCCTGTGCCGCGAGCGGACTCCCGCATCGGTCGCAGAACTCGCCGGTGGCGGCGTGGCTTCCACATTTTGGACAAGTGGCCATGGCTTTAGTGGCTTAACTCCGCGGGAATCACACGCCGGACTGGCGGTAGGGCGTTACCGCGACCGGTCCGTACGCCGAGTTGAGGGACATTCCGGGAACCAGGCGCCCGACATGGTGCTGCGGCGAACTCCATGCGAAACCGCCATCGGCACGCTTGATCCAGATTCCTTCCAGTCCGGGATCCGCATTGCCGAGGTTGAAGCATGACCAGAGCGCGACGAAGGTCTCGCGCGGGCCGTCGTTCGAGACGATGCGCAAACAGGGGCGACATCCGCCGCCGCACCATTCGGGTTTCGGGCCGACATCGCACGAACGGCAGAAATCGCAGGGCATGAAGGCGCGGATCCCGAAGGAAAACACGTCGTCGCCCGGCATTCCGCCAAGGAACACATCGGCTCCATCGTCGCCGATGAAATCGGTGATGTCCGCGGCGCCTTCGACATGGAGGACGCCCCAGGCCGCCGCGCCGCGGGCGCAGTCGAAGTATGTCCCGCGCGTCGATGCGATGCGCCCGCCGCGGTCGTCGACGGAGCCGTCGTGGAGCATCACGCGGCCCCCGTCGCAGTCGAAGTAGCAGTGCATGCGGCTCACCTTCCTCGTGTCGAAGCGCTCGCGGGCGTTGCCGAGCGTCCCCGGACGTACCACGATGGTATTCGAGCGACTGCGGCCGAGAAGAATCCGATTGCGCGCCACGAGGTGTATCATTCGCCCCTCCACGTTGAGGGTGATTGCGTCGGATGAATCATGCGGCGCGGCCGCATCGCCGAGTTCCTGCGCCCTGAAAGCCATGGCCTGGGGATCGCCTGCGGCCCCGGCCATGCGGACGCTGGAAGAAGCCGCGCCAACGGCTCCACCAGCCGCGTAATTCGCGGTGAAGGCAGCGGGCGACACTCCGATAGACGGGCCGACACCCGGACGCGGCGACCTCATTGGCATGGCCACGACTGGCTTGACCGGCACGCCCGGGACAAACGCGGGATGCGGGACGACCGCGACCGCCGGGGGAACAACCGAAACCGCCGGCACCGGCGCGATAGCCAGCGAGGGATGCGACACGACCACCTGCGGCGCAGCGGGATTGACAACCGTCACTCCTGGATGGACTGGCGCCGCGGGCGGAACCGCGGAAACCACGGCCGCAGGCGGAGGCGGCGCGGCTACGACCGGTGCAGACCCGGCGAATGGCGGCGGAACAGGGCCGGGAATGGCGGCTGCGGCGCCAGGGATCACGGCCGCCGGAACCACGCCGGGGGCGACCGGAGCGACCACCGCCTCTGGAAGGGGGCTGGGCATCACGGTGGCGGCATGGCGCAGATAGCTATTTGACGGCGCAACCTGTGGCACGGCCGGCATCTCCGGAACAGCCGGAAGTCCAACCGGCGAGACAGCCGCCGCGACTTCGCCAGACATGGCATCCACCGGAGGTGTCGCATCCGATGCCGCGGAAGGCGCGGGCATCGCCAGCGGCGCACCGCAGCGCTCGCAGAAAGCGCCTGGCGATACATTGAATCCGCATTTGGGGCACTTGACCATGACGGGCTTCCCTGCCTGCTACTTGATATTGTTGAACTGCTGCGGCGGAGGAAGCGGCTGAATAGCCTTCTTCGCCGCCTCGTTGATCGGGGAGAGAAGCGTTCCCATGCGGCTGTCCTCTCGGTCGTAGGAATCGTCGTGGAGATCCTCCACCTTCTTTACGAAGCGTTCCGCGTCCTCGCGCGTCTTGTCCAGCTCGACCTGCTTGAGCCTTTCGAGCGCAACCGCGGCGGCGGGACTCTGGGCCGCGAGAGCCGCGAGTATCTGCTCCGGCGTGCGCGAGTTGTCGGAGGCGCGGAGCGCGGTGAGCGCGCCAGCGGCGATCGGGTCGGCGTTGTTCGCGGCAGCCTCGGCGAGAATGTGCTCGACATCGAGGGCGGCGTCGCGGTCGAGCTTGGCCTTCTGGAGCAGGCGAGCGCGAAGGGCGTCGTCATCGACATCCATCAGGCGTTCCTCGAGGGACATGCCGTGGCGGCGGTCGGCCTCGGCCTGCCTGTAGTCGAGGTTCACCTGGTTCTTTTCGCGGCGGACGCCGATCCACTCCTTCGCCTGGCGGACCTGCTCGTCCGCCGACATCCCGGAAATCTGCGTGGCATTCGTGGAGTTCTTGAGCGCCTCGCCGCGGTTGAAGTCCCCGATCTTGCCGGCGTTGGCGATGCTGTTATCGACCGCGCGGTCGCCGAGCCCGAACTGGTGTGCCTGGTCCTCGTCTTCCACGGTGTAGGCGTGGTGGCGGAGTTCGTCGGCATGGCCGAGGCGCTCTATGTCGAGCATGCGCTGGTAAACTTCGGCCTCGTGCGAGCGCTCGCGCTTGAGGACTTCCCACTCGTGGTTGATTTCCTCGACCGTCAAGCCATATTCGTTGTTGAGGTCGAGGATGTAGCGCCGCATGTCGTCGGCGTCCTTGTACTGCGACATGTTGCCGTGATCGACCGTCTTGCGAAGCGCGTCCCGGTATTCCTCGTAGCGGCGCTGCTGGTCGAGCGTGCGGCCATAGCCATACTGGGTCTCGTTGTCCTCAACCGAATCGCCGGCATGGGCCGTGACGTTCTGCTCGATGGTGGCGGCGAGCTTCTCGTATTCGTCGCCGGTGAATTCGGCGGAGGAAACGCGCGCGACTTCGAGTCCGCTGGCGGCCAGGTCATCCGCAACAAGGCGCGTCATCGACTCCTGCAGGCGGATGCGGCGCTGCGGGTCGCGGACAAGGTCGTCGAGCGTGGTCGCGGTACACATCGAATCGACGGCGAAGCGCATGACGGATTCGAGCCGTGCCGAAATCTCCGCCAGCGACGTGCTGCGGTCAGACTTCATCAGGTTGGCCACCAGCGCCCGCGCGGAATCCTTGTCGCCGCGGAAACGGAGTATCACCTCGCCGTAGAATTCGATCGGATAGCGCTCGGCTGTCGAAAGCGCCTCGATGTGCACTGGAAACGCCACTTCGGCGGCATCGACCAGCACCACTGAACGCGGCGGCGGATTGCCGAACCAGTTGATCTTGTGCGCCAGGCTGTCCGGGGCATGGCGGCCGCTTTCGAGGATGCCGCGCACCTCTCCGCCATCCATGATGATCGCGAGCGTTCCTTCCTGGATCTGGAGGCCGTCCTGGAGGATGCGCTTCACGTCGCCGATCTCGAAGCGCTGGGCGAACATCCCTGGCTCCTTGCGCCATACGCCCCCGGCCATCGCCGAACGGTCGTCAGGGTAGAGCGGGGTGTTGCAGTGCGGGCAGAAGCGCGAGTCGTTGCCAATCCACTTGCCGCACGACGGACAGCGCCACCAGCCGCCAGGCGCAGGGCTGCCGCAGCGGTTGCAGAAGCGGGCGTTCTTCCTCACCCGGTTGCCGCAGCGCGGCCACTTGGGATCAAGCTTGGCCGCCTCGAGGGCATCGCCCGAAAGCGCCCTCTGCGTGTTTGGATCGATCAAGGCGTCGCAACGGTCTGTAAAGATTCCCATCTCAAGTCCCTTTCATCCGCCACCTATGGCTAGCGGCAAACAGATTTCACTTCCTAGTCTCATTCTTGCCGGCATTTCCCGCGCAATCCTTGCAGAGGCGCAGGCCAAGACGCGTCCAGCAGTCATTGCAGATCGGCGCCGCGCAGCCATCGCCCTGGCAGTGGTGCTTCAGCGACACGCGGCTGCGATAGACGTTGCCGCAGATAGAGCATTCGCCACCGCCGGAATTCTCGCGCTTCTTGTCCTCGAGATACACATCGAGGTCGGCGCGTGAAACCCTGTACAACTTTCCAAGGCGAAAAGCCGGAAGTTCGCCACTCCGCGCCAGTTTGTAAACGAGCTGATAGGTCACGCCGAGATAATCGGCGACCTCTTCAAGGCTCATATACTCTTTATCGGTTGGCATTATTGAATCCTTTTCGTTTCGTTGATGACATCAAGTTATCATTATTGGTTTTTGATGTCAATGCGAAATTTTGAAATATTTTGTTTATGTTTGTTTATATTTTATGTTTACAAAATCGGGGCCAAGACAACCCTGAAACCGACAGTTGCAAGGCAAAGACATCATACAGTTTTTCCAGTGCAGAACAAAGTCTTTGATTTTCGAGTTCAATAAGCTGTAAAATCATTTGCAGTGAGATTGTACACAATATTTCGCTCCGCCCTTGTGGCGGCACTTGCGGCGTCGGCGAACGCCGCGATCCAGTTCGACGCATCGTTTGCGCCGTCGCTGGAGACGAACGGAGATGATGTCGTCTCGTGGGTCTCAACTTCCGGCGAAGCCGCGATCCATCCATGTCACGGCGCGACGAACGGCTGGACCTTGGCAAGGATCGCCGAGAATGGCGTGGACTTTTCCGGCACGCCCGCCGGGGTCGCTTCCCCGCTCTGCTTCCAGGACTCCGCGACGGGGATGGTCGGACGCATGTTTGCCGTCGCCGACTGCATCGCGCCGTCGGCGCTCTCGACCATTGTGGACGCGCCCGTGCCGGTGCGCGTCTCCGCGCCGCTTTTCGACGCCGACGGGTTCACGGTCGAGGCGACAAACGCGCTTGGCGTCGCACATGTCGAGCTGGACGGCGTGGAAGGCGGGGCGGTCGATGCCGGGCGGCATGTCGTCGAAGTTGCCTTCGACGAACCCTGCGAGATGCGCGGGATTTTCATTGGCGGATGCCCCGCGACGCCCGCGTGGCGGCGCTCGTGGAACGGGACGATCCGCGAGGTCGTGCTTCTGCCGCCGGGAGCGACGGGCGAGGAGCTGGCGACCGTGCGGGCGTATCTCGCGAAGAAGTGGGATCTGGCGAGGCGTCCGTCGGGGTTCGCAAACGAGCTATTCATCGCGAAGCGCCTCGGACTCCGCGTGGGGAGCCTCTACGGCTCGGTACTGATGGTGAGGTAGCGAATGGAAAACCTCGTCCACGGCACTTTCCCGCTTCTCCTGGCCATCGCGACGATGGCGCTGGTGGTCCGCGCGATGGAATGGCACGGGCCGTTCGTGGCGCTGTGGCGCAGGCTCTGCCGCCTCGAACGGGTGCTCGCGGCCATGGCGCTTCTGGCGGTCGTGGGCTACGGCGGCGGCAAGGGCACCACCAACAATCCGTCATGCGGCGGCACGACGAACTACCCGTCATGCGGCGGCGACACGGACAGCCCCTCCGCCGGAGTGGACGCGGGCGGACCGTCGCTGCTTGGATCATCCGCGCCGCCGCGCAATGCGGCGGTCCCCGCGTGGTTCGGGGCGCTGGGGTATCCGTCCACGGACTCTGACGGTGACGGCATCCCCGACTGCTGGGAGCGCTGGACGCGCACCGATCCGAATGCCGACGATTCGGGGCTCGACCCGGACGGCGACGGCGTGGACAACCTGGAGGAGTTCCTGAACCAGTGCGACCCGATGCTCGCGGACACCGACGGCGACTCGCTTCCCGACCGTTACGAGATCGACTCGGCGGCGCAGGGGCGTCCGTGGGCCGATCCCGTGTCCCCCGCCGTCTTCCCCGAAGACGGGCCTGATTCCGACGGCGACGGAACGCCCGACTGCTGGGAGGATTCAGGCGTCCGCTACGGGGTGCGCGACCTCTTCGGCGACGGGTTCCCGGACGGCATTTCGTGGCCATGCGAGGGGCCGGGCAACATCGACGTGACCGCGACCATATCGTCCTCGCGCTCCGCGAAGCTGTCGTGGGGCGACGCGCCCGGCCAGTCGATAGTCGTACAGCCATGCACGAACCTCGAAGTCCGGCTGCGGCTCGCCAGCGCGGAACTCACGACGCTGGAGCTTTCGGCGGCGACCGCGTCGTCCACGGGCGGACTCTGGAAGGCCCGCATGGAACTCTCGTGGGGCTGGAGGCGCCACCAGCAGACGGAGCGCAACCGCGTCCGAACGGGGAACGGCGACGTGCTGGAGTGGGACGGGATGTCGGGCGAATTCTCCGGCCCGGACGCGCCAGCGCCGCGACCGCCGCTACTCATGGCGAGTCCCGCTCCGGGCGAAACGAACGCG
>JAZQOE010000064.1:0-38322 GCA_045627705.1 Kiritimatiellia bacterium
AGGTAGATGGCGGGCTGCGAGCGGGGGGTGAGGACAAGCGCGACGATTTTCACCGGCGCGCTGGACTTGTCGAAATCGATGCCGGCGGCCGACGTGCCGATGGCGAGGCACGGACGTGCGATCCCCTCGATACGCGCATGCGGCATCGCGATACCTTCGACCACCACCGTGGAATGCGCCTCCTCTCGTTCGAGGATCAAACGCATCGCCTCATCGACATCGGTTACTTCGGCGTGGTTTTTGGCAAGGCGGTCGGGCAGTTCGCGCAGGATACCGTCACGGTCCTTCGCCTGCGTACCGCACTTCAGGTCATCCGTTGTGAAGAACGATGCCAGATCCGATGCGTCACCCGTACGCGACGAACCATTTTCAACTGGTTTCGACATAGGCACTCCTTGATTTCCCGTTTCAGGAAAACGGAAAAATTGTCGGACAAGATATCACATCCGCACACATAAGGTCAAATGAGAGGAATCCGCCACAAAATAGTCTGTACCCTTGATAACAGCATCTAGACGTACTCTGTCCGCCAGACGCGGGTACGGTAGTGCTGGTCGGACGCTGTGATTTCGGTCACGGGTGCGCCAGTGCATTCGCCGCTCCAAAGGTCAGTGACCACGGCGGGCGAGGGGAGCGCGATCGTGCGAGGACCGTTTGTGGCGGTGTGCAGGCACAGCATCGAACGGTTGGCGTAGATCACTTCGTCGGCCTCGCCCCAGACATGGGCGCCGGCAAAGCGCGCGATCTCGCGCAGCAGGCCGCCGCCGAAGCAATGCATGGCGAGGTACGCACTGCGCCAGCTTCCATGGTCGCGAACCGCGAATCCAGCTTCTCCGCCATCACGCAAGGTCCCGAGCACCGTGGCCTGGGGATCGTCGGCGAAGAACACGGGCCCAATCGATCCTTCCGTGCCGAAGGATTGCGCGGGGGTGAAGGCGGAGTACGGGCCTGTCCCCTTCGCGATGGCGACATGGATATTCTGCCGCTGGTTGCGCCAGCCAAGGCGCATGCCGACGACATCTTCCGCCCCCGGCGCGATTTCGCCGAGGTCGGGACGGCGGTAGGCGTCCGCCGCATAAGTCCAGAGGAGGGTGCGCCCGCCATTCTGCCAGCGCTTTACGCCGGCGGCGGCTTCGGGCGTGACGCATCCGCAGTTTACAAAGACGATCAGCTTATACTGTTCGCCAGGGAAATTGGGATGCGCGAGATCGTGAAGCTCGTAGGTGTCGTACGGTATGCCCGCCACCCCCCACTTGCGGTTTGCGACATCGAGCAACAGGTTGTGGCACGATTCGAGTTCGAAGCGGATAGTCTCGCCGTTCATCGACGCCTGGCGCATCGGGGTATCTTCGGAGCAGACGAACGCGACCTCGGCGATCGACGAACGGTCTCGGTGGATGGCGTCGCGTCCGATGGCGGCGAGTTTCGCCAGGCCATCGATCATCCATGGTTCCTGGTAGTTGTGCTGGCGGATATCAAACCACCAATACGGCGTACCGGTGATGATGTTGTGTATGTGCTCACGTTGGAAGATCGCGAGCTGCTCCTCCTCGTCGCGACCGCAATAGTTGTTGTTCCAGTTCCAAACTCGTTCGGGAATAACGGGCGAGGACTGGTGAGGCGGAATCGCGGAGGTGTCGGAGGACTTCCATGCGTCGCGCCATGCCTTGTCGAGATTCGAGACTGTGCAAAGATCGACTTCCGTATAGTGCAGCTTACCATGGAGATTCAGGCAGGCCGGGAGGCCGAGATACCCCGATGGCGCACCTGCGTAGCGGGCGTCGTAGGATGTAATGTCGGAGACGAAATCCACCCATGGGCTTTCATTCAGGCGCTGGACCAGGCCATGGCCATACTCCTGGATGTAGCTGTATCCACCCTGTTCCCACCAGAGGTACGAATGGAAGCCGCCGCAGATAACGGGCACTGAAGAAGCTTCCTTCGCGGCGCGGCAGAACGCGATCAGGGCGTCGGCAAGCGTCGTGTTCAGGAATTCGTAGTAGTCGATCGCCGCTTGGTCTTCGCGTGGATCGCGCATGGAATACGGTCCCCAGATGTGGCTGCCCTTGCGGATGTGGCCCTGTGGACACGTCGCAGTGGCGAGCGTTGGCGGCGGTTCGCGAGGCGCAAGCACATTGCCGGGATCGACGCCCTTCCACGCCGCCTGAAGCTCGGCATCGGAACCGTGGTATTTCACACGGAGCCAGTTTCTGAACTCGCGGGTGTAAACGGGGTGGTAGTTGCCGCGCGTCGTGTCGGCGACGTCGAAGATGAGCCATTCCTCCGTCGATCCGGCGTTGAGCATGAAGCCAATCACGCGATCAGCCCAGCGCGTACCCTCAAGCCACTTCACGAAATCAGCGACGACCTGCTTCAACTCGTCGAGCCATACCGGCGAAACGATGTTGGCGACGGCGATGGTTGGCTCTTCCTGGTTCGGCGGAATGCTTTCGGGTGGATTGTGGACCTCCGATGGATGCGCGTGCGCCCACCAGCGAGGAAGCAGGCCGAGACGGATTCGGATGAGCCATTTCGTATCGGCGGAGTTCTCCTCGAAGAGCCTGAGCTTTTCCTCGGCGTATGACCAATCGTATTGTCCAGGACCCTTCCAGCACTTCAGCGGGGCCTCGATCCAGATCATCATGACCTCGACGCCCGAAGAGACGAAGTCGCGGATCACTTGCGGATCGTCGAAGGCGCAACTCGTGGCGGTCATGCCGTGGATTGGCTTGTCACCCACGAAGATCGTCGATACGCCGTTGTAGTTCCTGACAGTCGTAGATGCGAATGGCATGTCTGGTCTCCTTTGCCTGTCAATTGCCGGAGCGGAGGTACTTCTCCATCCCGTATGGGAAATCGTGCTGGATATAGTTTAGGATGCGCGAGCGCAGAAGGCTATAGTTGCGCGGATAGCTGAGGAATATCCACGGGCAATCTTCGCGCACGATCGAATCGAGCCTGGAGTAAAGCGCAAGGCGCTTCGACTCGTCGCCCTCCGCGACAGCCTCCTCGAACAGCCTGTCGAATTCCGGATTCGAGTAGTTGCAGCGGTTTGGGCCGGGTGCGGCGTTTGGGCCATAGAAAAGCTGGAGGAAGTTTTCGGAATCGGGGTAGTCGCCGACCCACGCGATGCGGAACATCTGGCTTTCGCGGCGGTTGATCTTGCGGAGGAAGGCGGGCCAGTTGTGGTACTCGGCCTTAAGCTCGATGCCGATGCGGTCGAAGAAGGCGGCAAGAAGCTCGGTCGATTCGCGCATGTCCTGCGTGGTGCGGCCGAGATCGATTGTAAGCGAAAGGCGCCGCCCAGTCGCTGGATCGCGTCCTCCAGGATAGCCCGCATCGACGAGCAATTCCCTCGCGCGTTCGAGCGTGTCGGCCGCCGCATGGGGCGAAGGGCCATCGGCGCGTCCTGCCACGCCATGCGGGATCGGGCTGTCGGCAATCGTCACCCGCCGATTGTAGAACTCGATCCAGCGCGCGGAATCGATGGCGAGGTTCAACGCCTGGCGAAGCGGCTTGTTATTGCCGAGGACCGGATCCTCCATGTTGATGCCGATGTACGCGACCTCAAGCGTGTCCATCGATGTCAGTCGCACGCCCATCTTTTCGAGTTCGGGGCTGAGGCCGCCTGCGGGATCGAACACGACATCCCAGTTGTCGCGTCCGATTTCTCCCTGGAAGTCGATCTCGCCGGCGAGAAATGCGAGCCATTGAGTCGATGCGTCGTCCATCACGCGGAAGACCAGGCGGTCGAAGGGGCGCGCATCCACTGCCGCCTGATCGACAATCGCCGATTGCGGAAGCGGACGCGACCAGCCGCGCCAATCGGCATTGCGGTCGAATGTCATCGTGTAGTTTCGACGCCACTTGGAAAGACGGTACGGGCCAGACCCTACTGGATGATCGGCGAATGCGGAACCGTAATATTCGACCGCCTCGCGCGGGACGATCGCCGTGTAGGACATTGCGAGAATCCACAGAAACTGCGGACACGGCGAATCAAGCGTGATGCGAATGGTGTGGTCGTCAACCGCCTCCACGCCGTCCCACGGAATTTCGTCAACTGGCGGCGCGCCTTCCGCCGAAGTGCGCTCGCGAAACGACGAAACATTGCGGATTCGCTTTTCGATGGTCCAGAAACCAGGAGACGCTTCACGGGCGTCTGCGAGACGTTTGAAGGAATAGACGACATCGTCGGCGGTCACGGGACGCCCGAAAAACGGCGCGCCGTTTTTTGCGGACGATGGCGATTGCGTTCCCGAAGGTGGTAGGGCGGCGTGCCCCCACGCCGCCGAATTTTGCGGCGCGCCGTTTTTTACGTCTTCCCGCGCGAAACACGGGTCGGGCGCGAAACGGGCCTCGGGGTCAAGATGGAATGTGTAAACAAGCCCGTCCGGCGAGACATCGGGAAGCGCCGCGAGTCCCGGCCCGATGCGGTATGGACGGGTCGCATACTCGTAGTCAAGCAGGCATTCGTAAACGAGATTCACGACGCGCGCGGCGGCGACAGACGAAGCCTGGATGGGATCCATGCTGGGCACGCGGTCGATGGTACGGCGGAAGATTGCCGCCGGAACGGGATCGGCTGCGGCGGCATCATCCGCCGTGCAAGGCGTGGCGACCGAAGCAAAAATAAAAAGGGCCGCCAGCAAAGATGCGGCGGCCCATGACGAAGCGATGTGTCGGGTATGGCGCACCCGCGGACTCCTCTTGAGATCAGAGCGTGCCGGTGTCAGGCAGCGCAGGGGCCGCGGGAGCCGCGGGGGCGGGCGCTTCGCTGTTCATGAGGGAGCCGGAGACACCGTCGCTGCCGTGCGCGATCATCATCGAAAGAGCGAGGGTGATCACGAGGAAGAGCGAACCGAGGACAATCGTCGCCTTGGTGAGCACATTGCCGACCTGGGCGCCGAAGATGGCTTCGCCACTGCCGCCAAAGGCCGCGCCCATGCCATTGCCGTTATTGCGCTGGAGAAGGATCGCGCCGACGAGCAGGAAGCAGACGATGATGTCGATGGCGACGAGTAGGATCTTGATGATTGCCATGTTTGACTCCGAAGTTGGTGTGCTTGGAATGGGGTGAGCAGGATTACATTCCGGCGCGGACGATAGCCGCGAAGGAATCGGCCTTGAGGGCGGCGCCGCCGATGAGGCCGCCGTCGATGTCGGGCTTGGCCATGAGTTCGGCCGCGTTTGCGGGCTTCATGCTGCCGCCGTACTGGATGCGGACTTCGGAAGCGCAGCACTCGCAGGCGCCGGGAAGGGCGGCGAGGGTCTTGCGGATGATCGCGTGGACTTCCTCGGCCTGGTCGGGGGTCGCGGTGCGGCCGGTGCCGATCGCCCAGACGGGCTCGTAGGCGATGACGATCTTCTTGATCTCGCCACCGAGATCCTTGAGGCCTTCGTTGATCTGGCGGACAACCACGGCCTCCATCTTGCCGGCATCGCGCTCCTCGAGGGTTTCGCCGACACAGACGATGGGCTTGAGACCAGCCGCGAGGGCGGCCTTGACGCGCTGGTTGACGGTCGCATCGGTCTCGCCGAAGTACTGGCGGCGCTCGCTGTGGCCGATGATGACGTAGGTCACGCCGAGATCCTTGAGCATCGCGGCGGAGATTTCGCCAGTGTAGGCGCCGGACTCGGCCCAATGCACATTCTGGGCGCCGAGGGCGATCGAGGAGCAGCCCTCGAGGGCGGCGGCGGCATCGCGGAGGTCGGTAGCGGGCGGGCAGACAACGACTTCGACGGGAAGGGCGGCATCGCCCAGTTCCTTGCGGATACCGGCGATGAGATCCTTGGCCTCGGTCGCGGTCTTGTTCATTTTCCAGTTGCCAGCAACGATTTTAGCGCGCATGAAATTGATCCTTTGAAAGCGATTGATGATTGAAGCCATAGATTATGTACTAGTACGCACGGAAAATCAAGAACACGATTTTCTTGCGTGAATTTGCATTAAATTGCCTGTCCCTTTGAGCATTATAGTTGGAAGGCAGAATCCAGCACTGGCGGGAAGCGGCTTCCTACGCTAGCCCTTGCGCAGCATTTTCATCGTGGGCTTGCCCACCGGGAGGCGAAGCCTGAAGCACGTACCCGCGCCAGGCTTCGATGAAACCTCGATTTCGCCGCCGTGATCCTGGATGATACGCTGGACCACGGTCAGGCCGAGGCCATTGCCCTTTTCCTTCGTGGTGTGGTATGCCTCGAACATTCTCGCGAAGCTTTCGGGCGTGATGCCGGAGCCATTGTCGAGGAAGTCGATCGTGAACCAAGCGTCGCCGGTGCGCATGGCGATCGACAGACGCCCGCCATCCGCCATCGCTTCGACTGCGTTCTTGATGACGTTGAAGAAGACCTGCTTGATCTGCGAAGGGTCGAGGTACAACTCGGGCATCTGTTCAGGATAGTCCACCGAGACTTCGATGCGGCGGTTCGCGATATCGACCTTCATCAGGCGGAGCGTCTGCTGGAGCAGTTCGCCGATGTCGGCCTCCACCAGTTCCGGTTTCTTCGGACGTAGCGCGTGCAGGAACTGGGTGATGATGGCGTCGAGGCGGCCGACTTCGTCACGCGCGATATCGACGAGTTCCGTGAGCGATTCGCGTTGTTCGTCGGGGAGCGGACGCAGTTCACGCTCGAGAAGCTGGAGATGGATGTTGAGTGCGTTGAGCGGATTGCCGATTTCGTGGGCCACGCTTGATGCGAGTAGTTTTACCGCGTTGAGGCGTTCGCCTTCCAGCACGCTCGCCTCCTGTTCGCGGTCGCGGGTGATGTCGCGGATGATCGCGACGAGGCCGCGCGGCATGTCCTGCCGCTCTGGCAGGGGAACGGCGTAGAAGTCGAGGATACGGTGCTCCGGACGGTCTATCTCTATTTCGCGGCGAAGCAGGTGCGACCATTCGTCGTCCGCCCGCATTTCAAGCAGGCGCTCCCATTCGAAGCCGGGAATCAGGGTATCGACAGAACGGTCGATCGCTCGTTCGGCGTCGAAGCCCAGAAGCGCGGCCGCCGCGCGATTCGCGTATGTCAGGCGGATGTCGCCATCGACAACAAGCACGCCTTCCTGGATCGACTGGAAGATGGTCTCGAGCAAGCCGCGTTCGCGCGCCAGGCGCGTAAAGTGCGTCTGCAGACTTTCAGTGTCGATCTTGTCGAGCTTGGAAACAAGCCTATCGAAAAAACCGGAAGGCATGGTGGGAGGAGGAGATGACAGATAACAGGTAACAGATAACAGATGACAGATGATAGATGACAAGTGGGCGGGATGCGGGGGGCGGAAAAACGGCGCGCCGTTTTTCCAGCCCCTTGAAGAAGGGCTAGACGTCGAGAATCTTCGGATCGTTGATGCTTACGCGGCGGCCTTCGGAGTTCGAGACATAGCAGGCCAGGACCATGCGGAGGGAATCGCGTCCATCACGGGCGTCGCAGATTGCGGTGCGCTTGCCGTGGAAGAAATCGGAAAGCGGTTCCGCGAGACCCTTCAGGCGCTCGTAGTGGATGGCGGGGCTTGGGATGTCGGAATAGTTCCACTTGTCGGTGGCGGCATCGTACCAGCGAAGGCCCTTGTTGTCTTCGGGGCGTGGCGCCTTCGTTCCCGGGACGTCGCCAAAGTCCTGGAGAATGGTCCCGTTTTCACAGATGATTTCGGTGGTGCTCTGCGCGGCCGTGCAGGTGAAGGAGCAATCGACTTCGACGAGCGGGCCGCCATTCGGATAACGGAAGATCACGATGCCGTTGTCGTTTGGAATCTTCGGGTTCAGGATGGTCGTCATCTCGGCGGTGACGGACTCCGGCATTCCGAGCAGCCAGTGGATGAAATCGGCGGGGTGCGAGCAGTCATCCGCGAAAATGTCGCGGTTGAGTTCGGGCTGGACGTGCCAGCAGTTCTCGAACCATTCGCCCCACTTGTGCGTGGGTAAGCCATGGCGGCGGCGGACCTGCGCCACTTTGCCGAGCGTGCCGGCCTTGAGCATGTCGCGCATCGCGATGTTTTGCGGATCGGTGCGCATCTGCCATGCGATCGTGAATGGCACATTGTATTTTTCGACGGCGGCGACGATGCGGTCGGCCTGGGCCATGTTTACCGCCATCGGCTTCTGGATGCCGATTGCCTTGCCGGCGGCGGCGGCTTTCTCGACTAGCGGCGCGTGCCAGGATGTCTCCGACGAAATGAACACGATCCCGATATCCTTGCGCGCGAGGAGTTCATCGACATCGGCCACGGCTTCAAGCCCGTGCTTCTCTGCGGATTCAGCAAGGCGTTTGGCATCGTGGTCCCAGCAGGCAACGGCCTGGATATCTAGCTCGGGACGGGCTTTCCAGACTTCGAGGTAGGCACCGATATGGGCATGGGCAAAACCGAGAACTGCAAGTTTCATGGGTAAGAACCTTTGATTGGGTATGAGGCAAGAGGTAAAAGGTATAAGGTGAGAGGTGAAGGGGGATGGTTACCAGCCGTCGGCGGGGCGGGTTGGGCGACGGCGAGATGAGCGCTGTTCCGGCTTTGTTTCGGGCTTTGCAGCGGGTTCGTCCGGAGCAGTGAGCGCATTCAAAAGCGGGGTGATCTTCGAATCCACGCCTTGGCTTTCGCTATCGACGCGCAGGCCATCTGCCTCGGAGAGAACGTGTGTTTCCTGGAAGCGGTTGCGGGTTGCCTGGTGACGGACGGTAATCGAGCCGTCTGGATTGATTGCAAGCGTTGGCTTTGTCACGCGCACGATTGTTCCGAGACGGAGGGTTGGGGATGTCTGTGGCCCGCCGTCATCCAGGCTTCGCAGGAATACGAATTCGCGTTGTTCGCGGGCGAGGTAAACGAGATGCAACTCGCGGAGGTGGCCTGGACGGCCGGGTACGGGTTCGCTTGCCGACGCCAGTTCCAGTCCTGGCACGACATCGATGAGCCTGAGGTCTGTTTCGTATCGGCGGCCCTCGTGAAATAGAAATGCCTTGAGATAGTAACGGCCGCGCGGGAGGATGTCATACCACTCTGCGATGTCGAATGTCTCGGTGAAAGCCTCGCCGGACATGAGCATCATCGACTTCGCGAGGTCGGTTTTCCCGAAGGGTTTTACGACTTCGCCATTTTGCTTGGTGATTTCAAGCCAGATGCGGTTGTTCGCGTATGGTCCGGCATCATCCACGATGACTGGCGTGGATCCGACATTCGCGAGGCGCAACGCAAAGTCGATTGGCTCGCCGACGACATACGTCGCATGCGAGGGCTTCAGTTCGAATTCGACTGTCTGCGCCATTGCCATGCCAATGCCGACAAAGCATGAAATCATTGCGATAATGAATCTTTTCATCATGCCGTGATTATATGCGCTAACGCTGCAATGCGCAATACCGAGCGGTTTCGCGGAAAGAGGCGCTGTTGAAAAAGCGACGGCGCCGATTCGTATTGGGAACCGGCGCCGTCGCATGTTGTGTCGTATCGTTTAGGAAACTCAGACGATCTTGTAGATGCGGCGGGGCTCGAGGTCGGCGCACTTTGCCGTGAAGGACTTGCCGGACAGGACATCGAGTACCTTGCAGGCCTTGGCGAACTCGACATGGCATTCGCCGAAACTCCAAATGACTTCGATGCCTGACTTGTCAGTGTACATCACGCCCGCGTTGAAAGGCATCACGGTCCGGGTGACCATGTGCTTCTCGACTTCGTTGTACGCCTTGAAGACGGAAATCTGCCACTCGCTCGGAGTGTCGAGCGCGTCGTCAGATCCGCCATACGAGTATGTCAGGCGATCCATGTCGATGTTCCAATAGAGCGTCCACATCATGCGATGGGCGAGGCCTTCGAAGAATACCTGGTCGATGTCGAGGCCAAGGTCCTTCATGCGGCGCGCGTCGAAGTTGCAGATGTGGTCCGACCACATTACGAAGTTGCCAAGGCGAGTCTCCAGCGATGGGCCGTGGCGGTGCAGGCCAAACACGCCGGTGTCCTCGTTGCAGTAGTGGTAGCCTGCCTCCTGCATTTCGCGCATGAGCGAGAGGTGGGCGAGGTACATCGAGAGAATCGCGGCCTTCGGACGCTTTGCGCCGCGTGACTTGCCGAGGAGCGCGAGCTGGTCGGCCGTGGCGCCGTGGTTCGAGGTGAAGGTGTTGTAGCAGTAGTGGAACTTGTCGCTCGAAAGGTTGAACGAGCTGTCGAGGAAGATTCCGTTCAAGCCGATCTTGCGCGATGCGTAGGTCCAGCGCTTCATCCAGTAGTCGCGCATCACGGGGTCGCGCAGGTTGAGCACTGCGAATTGCGGGGTGTAGTGGTCGGCCTCGATCGATCCGAAGGTCGTGCGGACGAACGGATCGGCGGACTTGTCGATCGCCTCGCAGATCGAGTCCTTGACCGGGATGAAGTCGATGCGCTTGGGTTTGCCGTTGCGCCATTTCTGGAGAACGGTCATCGTCGAGATCGAGGTGTTCGCCCACATCTCGACGCACATGCCGGCGCGCTTGGCGTCCTGGCAGAAGGCGTGGAGCTTGTCCTCGCCGACAGACTCGGCGACCTTGTAGTCCACGGTGCAGCACATGTTGCCGGTACCGTAGGTGTTCATGTTGTTCTGGAAGTGGCTTGCGAGATAGAGGATCTTCACGCCGGCCTTCGCGAGCTTGGGCAGTCCAAGCTTGCGGTAGCGTTCCATGTCCGCATCGCCCCACTCCTCGATCTGTCCGTAAGTCTGGATGCGCTCGCGGCGGAGTCCGACCTGCTGGTGGAGGGAGTCGTAAACGAGGTCTGTGATATCGGAATAGATGTTCTGCCGGTCGATGTCGTCGAAGTCACCCTCGGCGAAGAGGACTTCCACGGGGGATGTCTCGAACTTGTTCGCGAGGTCGCCGCAGTGCTCGTGGATGTGGCGGATTTCGTTTTCGCCGGCGGGCTTCTCGAAGTAGGAACGGATGTGCGCGGGACGTGTGGCCCAAGTCGCGAGGATGCCGCCCTTGCATGGCGTGAATGTGAAGCCCTGGCCTTCGGTCTGGAACGGGACGAACTGGAAGACATTCGGATTCGCGCAGTCTGGCAGGTACCATTCCGTCGCGTAGCGCTCCTTGGCATCGTCGAAGCGGAAGATCGGCGGCGCGAAGCAGGAGCGCCACCAGAACTCGTTGCCGACGGCCTTTCCATCGGGTTCCCACGATCCGCGGTCGAGGATCATGTAGATTGGAAGCGACGCGGACTTGTAGGAGTACTGGTAGGAGAAGCCGTTGAACTTGATGCCGCCGATAGTGCGCGCGACGGGCTTGAGCTCAATGGTGAGCGTTGCGTCCGACTTGCGCGGGCCCTGCGTCCAGTCGTGGATGTTGCGCATGCGGCGGCACTCGTGCACCTGCCACTCCATGAACTGGTCATCGACGACGCTTGCGCCGAAGGTGAGGACCGTCTTGCGGGCGGCGGACTTTGAGTCGAGCAGATGAAAGTCGGTGAGCGATTCGCCGTAAGGGGTCGTGATATCGACGAACATCGGAAGGCGTGCCGAGCGGAGCTTGCGCTTGCCGAATGTTACCTGCCCGATGCCCTTGAAGGTGCGTCCATCGGAGACGAGTTCGAGGGCGATGCCGTTTTGTAATTTGACAGAACCTGCGGTTTTTTTCATGGAAAGACTCCTGGGTTTTGTTCGAAATGGCTGTGAATGCGTGCGCTACCCGCGCTTCTTGCGACGCGATGCCGCTTTATTGGATGTGCCGACGGCGGGGGCGCCGCCGCAACGCACGGGCGCGAGATTGCCAGTGGCGATTACCTTCGGCGGTTCCTTGCCCGTCCACGGGATGCGGTACGGAACGCCGGGGAAGACATCGAAGAAGTTGTCGGCGAGTCTCTTTTCACCATCAAGGTCGAGGCATACGCCCCAAGTGAACACTGGGCTTTCGAAGATGGCAAAGCCCTTCTCGACGCGCACGGACAGCTTGGCCTGTGGCCATGACATGTCCTTGAAGCGTTCGGTGAAGAGGCGGTTGCGGGAAACGAGCATGCCGTCTTTAAGGAGTTGCGCGAAGGCGATCGACGACTTGCGCTTTGTCCATTTCGCCGCTGGAATCGTCGCGATTATGGTCGATGCGTTTGGCGGCAGGGAAACCTTTGCGGATTTGCGCAGCGGGTATTTGCCGGCAAGTTCCATCACGCCGTAGTCGAGCTCGGCTTCGATGGTATCGCGCGTTTCGTTGATGCCGTGGACGCGGATTACGCCATCCTCTTCGGTCAGCACGACGCGCACTGGTTCCATCGCGCGGCGCACTGGGTGGAAGGCGGGGGTACGGCGGCAGTAGTAGTCGACGGTCGTCCAGCTGCGGACCATTGGCCAGGTGTCGTTGTACATCCAGAAGATGGCCGAGGCGGTGTTGAACATGCGGCGGTGGAAGTTGTCGCAATATTCCACGAGCGATTCGCCATGGACGAGGCCGACCCAGTATGCATACTCGGCGAGAGTCATCTTTTCGACATCCTTGCCGAGCCAGAAGGAGGCCATTTCATCGGACGGGCAAGGCTCCTCGCTTGTCGCGATCGAGTTGTCGTGGAACTCCCACGTGAACGAATGCGGGAACTTCTGTCCATCTGGCAGGCAGGCGTCGATGGTGGGAAGCGCGCATGGGCCGAGCATGCCGCCTTCGTTCGGGAATGTGCAGTCCTTCGCGCGGTACTTGTGGAAGTCAACGTCGTAGAAGCCGATGAACCACGGGTGCTGGTCGCCGGAGGTGTCGCCATTCGGGAATTCGCAATCGGGCGAGAATGGCGAGGACGGCTGGTAGTAGCGGTCAGGGTCGTCTTCCTTCAGCAGGCGCGGGATGGTAAGGTGGAAGAGGCGATAGTCGGTCGTGATCATGCCCTGGTCCTCGTAGCCCCAGGCCCAGGTGCCCCATTCCATCTCGTTATTGCCGCACCAGACGATGAGCGAGGCATGCGGCGCTAGACGCCGGATGTTCCACTGGGCTTCCGCGATAAAGCTCTTGTGGAAATCGCGGTCGTAGTCTGGGAACTTTCCGCAGGCGAAGATGAACTCCTGCCATACCATGATGCCCTTCGCGTCGCAGAGCTCGTAGAAGTCGTCGCTTTCGTAGCGGCCGCCGCCCCAGATGCGCAGGATGTTGAAGTTCGATTCGAGCGCGAGGTCCGTGAGCTTCTCCATGCGGTCGCGGTCGGCGAGCATGAAGATCATGTCAGCGGGGACAAAGTTTCCGCCCTTGCAGAAGATGCGGCGGTTGTTGACCTCGACGATGAAGTGGCGCCCGCCAATCTCGCGCGGGGACTGGTCGATGCGCACCTTGCGGAAGCCAACCTTGCGCGATGCGCGGCCGATTTCTTTCCCGCCGACATTGAGCGTGGCCTGGACTTCGTATAGCGGCTGTGCGCCGTGGCCGACCGGCCACCAGAGTTTCGGGGAAGGGATATCGACATCCGCTTCGACCGCGGCGAGGCCTGGTTTGACGGTCACATTTTTCGTCACCTTGATCTTCTTCGCGGGGATGGTGACGGTGAGAGTCGCGGCGACGTCGCCCTGTGCCAGCCCTTCGGCGAAGAGGCGTGCGCGGACGTGTCCGTTCGCGAGATCGTCGGAGATTGAGGCGAGCGGCTCGAACTGATCCATGCGGACATCGTCGTCGCACCACTCGAGACGCACGGGGCCGGTGATGCCGATGTTCACGAGGCGGATGCTCCAGTCCCAGTTGAACTGGCACTGCGGCTTGCGCAGCCACACGCGCTTGTGGAGTTTAGCGTCGTCGCCGACGCCCATGCCATACGCGGTCTTTTCGGCGACAGAGAAAAGTCCGCTGTCGAGGACGACTGCGAGGACATTCCTGCCTGTGCGCAGTTTGCCGGCGATATCGACGCGACAAGGATGGAAGACATTGCTTGAGTGGCCGATTTCGACGCCGTTCAGGAAGATCGATGCGACGAGGTCAAGCTGTTGGAAGTCGAGCCAGACATGCTTCGCCTTGAGCGCGGCGGCAGGGGCGTCGAACTCGCGGCGGTAGCTCCAGAAGCATTCCTCGACCCAGCGCGCCGAGAGTGCATTTTCCTCTACGTGGACATCGCCGATCAGTCCGGCCCGCTGCAGGTCGAGATGGATCTCGCCTGGGACCTGGGCTTCGATGTAGCGGGAAGCGATTGTGTTGTCGCGGATCGCATAGTAGGTGTGGCTGCGGTGGCCGTCGCACCAGCGGGCGAGCCAAATGCCATTGAGGTCGAGAGTCTTGATCATGATCTGAGATTCCTTTCCTTTTCCCAGAGTTTCGCGTATTTGATGAAAGTTCCGAAAGCGACTGAAGTGGCGACGATCAGGCCGGGGATGCCATCGAGGAATCCAAGGCGGAATACATAGCTGCGCAAAAAGCGGAAGGGCGGATGGAACAGCATCTCGAGGAGTCGGATGCCGCCGTTCTTCTTGCCGCCGCCCTCCGCGCTGATTGTCGAGAACTTGTTGAGTGTGGCGATCTGGTCTTCGATGCCGCGGTAGGTGTAGTGGTTCAGGTCGCCCTTGAGGCGGTAAATGCGCCCGGGAACAAATACGCGGTCGTGCGGCTCCTGGCCGCCACATTGCCCGCGATCCCTGCGGAAGAGCCGGAGCTTCACGTCTGGATACCAGTCGCCATGGCGGATCCACTTGCCGAGATACCGCACGAGGCGGGGAAATTCGAATGCGTCGATATCCTGCGGAATCGGCTTCGAGAACCACTCCTCGATTTCCGTGCGAAGCTCGTAGGAGACTTCTTCGTCCGCATCCACGAACATCACCCATGGATGCGAGGCCAGACTCTTGGCAAGCTTCTTCTGTCCGATGTAGCCCATCCACTTGTGTTGCGAAACGCGATCGGTATAGCGCTTTGCGATCTCGATGGTGTCGTCGGTGCTGAACGAATCGAGCACGATGATCTCGTCCGCCCACTTCACGCTCTCGAGGCAACGCGCGATGTTTCGGTGTTCGTTGAAGGTGATTACGCAGACGGAGATTTTTTCGGCGTGAGGCGTCATGTCTTTCTTGGTTTGCATGGCAGGCGATAAGTCGGGCGGGATTCCCATTCCGCTATGACATTGGCGAACCGGTCAGGATTTCGACAAGCAACGGCGTGACATCGGCGAGGGACGCGGCGCGCGCGAGCAGCATGTCCGCGCCCGGTCCGATGGCGATGAGCGGAATCCTGTTGAGGGTGTGGGTACGCACGGACAGGTTCTCGATGTTGCCGTGGTCGCTCGTGAGGACGAAGAGCATTCCGGATTGTTCGGCCATTGACGCGACGCGTCCGATGAACGCATCGAGCAGTTTCAGCACGGACTCGGCAATCGCGCGGTCGCACGAATGCCCTGCGCGGTCGCTTTGGAAATACTCGAACAGCGTGAAGTCGTTCGCCAGTGCGACTTGCATCAAATGGTCGGCGGCGACTTCCGGCGAAAGCGTCCCGCCCGTGTAGCCCTTGTGCGCGAGGAGGTCGCGCGTGATGTCCTGGAAGACCGCGTTGTTGGCGAAGAGGTCGGCGCGGAGGCTGATCGTGGAAGGACGCGATAGCGCCATCGCGGTTGTCACCGAGCGAAAACGGCGCGCCGCGATTTCCTCGACGGAATCGGCGAGATAAGCATCGGCGAAACGGCACTTCAATCCGCGCGCCATGAGCTGCATGAACAGATTGTCGGTATCGACGATCCGGCGCAGCGAAGGGCCGGGGAAGCCCTCCACGTGTGCACCGAGCGCCTGCGCGGCGTTGACGCCGGTGAACAGCGTGGTCTGACCGCTTGCGCTTTGCGGTAGCCCTGGCACGCCGAGACAGGCGTCGATGGAAACGGAGTGCGACTCGATCAGCCCGCACAGGGCGGGACAGATTTCGGGGCGCACCGGGTTGTCCGCGCCCGCGGGGGCGAGTCCAAGTCCATCGACAAATATGAACACCGATTTCAGGAATGCTTCTCCTCGAAAGAGGAGTATAGCGAAGGCTTGTGCGCAAGGCAAGACAAGCGTGAATGCGCGCGCACGCGCCGCGCGAGCGAGTTGGGTCTTGTATTGCTTCGGCAATCGCGCCATAATACCCGCTTCACTTCGGCGCGGTGTGCGCCATCATGCAAGGACATCGAAATGTCTGAAGAAAACAAGAACGAGTGTGGATGCGCCGGACCGCATCCGATCATTGACGCTGACGAGTGCAAGAGCTGCGGGCGCTGCGTTGCCGCCTGCCCGAAGCAAGTCTTGAAGCTCGCCGAAAAGTTGAACCGCCGCGGCGTGCGTCCCGCGTTCTACACTGGCTCTGGCTGCATCGGCTGCGCCATCTGCTTCTACAACTGCCCTGAACCGTACGCCATCAGCGTGCAACTGGCCAAATAGGGAGATACTCCATGATCAAGTTCGTCAAGGGCAACGAGGCCGTCGTGGTTGGCGCCCTCTACGCCGGCTGCGAAGCCTTCTTCGGCTACCCAATCACCCCCGCCAGCGAAATCGCCCATTGCGCCGCGAAATACTTCCCGCCACTGGGCCGCATCTTCCTCCAGGCGGAATGCGAAACCGCCTCGATCAACATGCTCTACGGCGCCGGTTCAACCGGCAAGCCCGCGATGACCGCGACTTCCGGCCCCGGCTTCAGCCTCATGCAGGAAGGCGTTTCCTACATGGCCGGCGCTGAACTGCCGGGCGTGGTCTGCGACGTCATGCGCGCAGGTCCCGGCCTCGGCAACATCTTCCCCGAACAGGGAGACTACAACCAGATCGTCAAGAACGGCGGCCACGGCAACTACCGCGTCATCGTCCTCGCTCCCGGCAATGTCCAGGAAATGTGCGACATCACGATGCTCGCCTTCCAGCTCGCCTTCAAGTGGCGCACGCCCGTGATCGTCATGGCGGACGCGATGCTCGGCCAGATGATGGAGCCGCTCCATCTTCCGTCCCCCGCGGCACCTCTGCCGGACGTCAAGGCATGGGCCGTCCAGGGCGACGCCGCGACGCGCCCGAACCTCATTACTTCGATCTTTCTCGACGCCGCCGCGCTCGGCCGCCACAACGTGCATCTCCAGGAGAAGTACGCCGCATGGCAGAGCGAGGTCCGCTCCGAGACCTATCTCGTGGACGATGCCGACACCGTGCTTTGCGCATACGGCGTGAGCGCCCGCGTCTCGCGCACCGCGGTCGATGAACTTCGTTCGAAGGGCAAGAAGGTCGGCCTTTTCCGCCCGATCACCCTCGAGCCTTTCCCGGTCGAGGCCGCGTGCAAGGCCGTCGCCGGCAGGCGCGTGATTTCCGTTGAACTCAGCAACGGCCAGTTCCGCGACGACCTCTGCCTCCAGATCGGCAAGGCCACCGGCAAGGTCCCGCAGATCGAGCTGGTCAACCGCATGGGCGGCGAATTGATCGCTGTCCAGGATATCGTCGATACCGTCCTGGCCGCTCCGGCCAAGGCCTGATCTTCCACCATTTTTCCAAGAGGAATTTCCAAATGAGCATCAAGGAAGCGAAAGGCTTTTATCCCGTCTTCACGCGCGGCGGCACCGAAACGCGCGCCACGCACTATTGCGCCGGTTGCGGCCACGGCATTCTCCACAAGCTTGTCGCCGAGGCCCTCTCCGAGCTCGGCATGCAGGACACCACGGTAATCGTCAACCCGATCGGCTGCTCCGTCTTCGGGTACTATTACTGGGATGTCGGCAACATCGGCGCCGCCCACGGTCGCGCACCAGCGATTGCGACGGCCGTGAACCGCCTCCTCCCCGGTTCGCAGGTCATCTCCTACCAGGGCGACGGCGACCTCTCCGCCATCGGCATGAACCACACGCTCCAGGCCGCTATCCGCGGCGAGCACATCGCGACCTTCTTCGTGAACAACGCGATCTACGGCATGACCGGCGGCCAGATGGCCCCGACGACGCTCGTCGGACAGAAGACCACGACCAGCCCCTACGGTCGCGATCCCGAGTCCGCCGGCTACCCGATTCCCGTCTGCGAACTCCTCAACCAGCTTCAGGCCCCCGTTTACATCGAGCGCGTCTCGCTCGCCGACACCAAGCGCATCATGAATGCGAAGAAGGCGGTGCGCAAGGCCCTCGAAATGCAGCGCGACGGCAAGGGCTACGCCTTCGTCGAGTTCCTCTCGCCGTGCCCGACCAACCTCGGCATGAGCCCGCTCGACACCGCGAAGTTCTGCATCGAGCAGATGGAGCCCGTCTTCCCACTCGGTTGCTTCCGCGACCGTTCGGCCGAAGTCCAGCCACGTGCCGCGAAGCCCGCCCCGCAGTCGCTCGACGAGTATTTCGGAGTGACCGGCTCGGCCGACGCCCAGCTCTCCTCGAAGGGCTTCCCACGCCGCCAGATGAAGTTCTCCGGCTTCGGAGGACAGGGCATCCTCACGATGGGCATCAACATCGCCGAGGCAGCTCACTCCTGCGGCGGACACTCTTCGTGGCTCCCCAGCTACGGCCCCGAACAGCGCGGCGGCACAGCCTCTTGCTCGGTGATTGTCTCCGATGAGCTGATCGGCTCGCCCACGGTCGAAAGGCCCGACGTGCTCGTCTGCCTCAACCAGCCCTCGTACGAACGCTTCGCGAAGGATGTCCGCAAGGGCGGCACGATCATCGTCGATCTCGAGAATCCCGACCCATCGCTTGTTCCAGAAGGCGTTCGCCTGATCACCTTCCCGGCCGCGAAGTTCGCCGCCGACATGGGTGTGCCGAAGGCCGCGAACACCGCGATGCTCGCGGTTCTTGCCGCCACCGGCGCCACCGGCGTTCCCGAAGAGGCGATTGTGAATGCGATCGAGTTCGCGCTCCGCAAGAAGCCGAAGCTGATCGACATCAACCGCAAGATCTACGCTGCCGCCCGCGAGTGGTACGAGAAGAACTGCAAGTAGGCATGGCGCCAGTTTAAATTCTGTAAACTTTGAAGGGGGAAAGAGTTGCTGCGGATTGGCCAGAAATGATGTCGGTAGCCAAGGAAGGTGCAGGTTGTTCGCGGAATGACCACAGGATCGCGGGACGGCCAGAAGGGTCGGACCAGAGAACACCCATGTCGTCTTCCAGCACCGTGCGCTTGTGCATTTCACCGCGCGCGGCGCGGTACATCGCGAAGAGTTCCTTGATGGCGGCCACTGCGGAAGGCGACCACTCTTCGCGCGCACCGAAATCCTTGTATTCGACGCTTGGGGCGCGACGATGGGCGAGACAGCGGAAAAGCGTTTCCGTCGATGCCTTGCCGCGAAGCATGTCGGCAAAAGATGTCTCCGTGTTCCAAAAGGAGATCATCGTATCGTAGGAAAAGCCCAGCTGGTCGCCGGCATAGACATCGCCGCCATGAAGACCGCAGCAACTGTGGCTCGAGAAGGCGACTAGCGCCTCTGGCTGGATGTACAGCCCTTCGCGCACAAGTTCCGCGTAGAATTCGCCCATCTTGTCGAACTGCGGGCGCATCGATTCATCGGAGTAATCGACTTGCCACCAGCCCAGGTTGCAATAACTGTCCCAGAGGAAGCCATTCAATCCAGTCCGCCTGCATACGCCGATGATGTTTTCGCGGACATAGTCGTAGATTGGTCCATTCAGGTTCAGTGTCCAACATGCGCCGGCATACCCGCCAGATGGATGGTGCCTTGATTCCGTTGCCGCGATTGCACCGTATTCGCCATGCTTGAAGGGCTTCGCGAGAGGGCCTTCGACAATTGCACTCGTGGGAGTGGCATGCGTCGCCATCCATGAAATCACCTTCACGCCACGCGCTGCCGCGCGGTCGCAAAGGCGCTTTAGCGCGGCCTCGCCACCATGTTCCGCGGCGACCTTGAAATCGTAAACGCAGCACATGTTGCGAGGGAAGTACTTTTCAAAGATCGTACCCTTGCGCTTTTCGGGCGGCACCGCGGCATTGAAGGCCATGCGAAGCGATTCGCCCTGTTCCCAGCAGACGTCCACGAAAACCTGGTCAAGGCCGAATTCCGCCGCAATATCCACGGCGTCATCGTATGTGGTGTCGAAGTTGAAATTGCGCCATGTGTTGTCGCTCAGCGAAAGACGCGGCGGTTCCTCTTCGGGGAGGCCGAACTGCGCGCGCCCCATCGCGCGGTCTGCATCCTGGAATTCGGTCCACAGATTTTGCGCCGCGACATCGTCGAGCCGGTCCGGACAGAACAAAATCGTCTTTGGATTCGTCGAAGCCTTCCGCGCATTCTCGAACCAATGCGAGTCCAGAACACGCAGCGCATCTTCGCCCGCGGCTGTTTCAATCACCGTGCGGACCAAACTGATTTGCGAGAAACGGCCGACCAGGATGCCAGCGGGTCCATACTGGAAATCGAAACCGGGAAGCAGTGTCCAGCGTCCCCACAAATTGCCGGGGAGCAGCTTCGCCCAGTTGCCGAGGCCGACTGTCGAATACTCCGCGTCGCGTGACAGGCGCACGCGCGGCGACGTGAGCCAGTTGCGACAGACGAGCGTGTCGCCGTCAAGCGCACCGCCGAGTTCCCATGTCGATAGATCGACGATGCGGTGGATGGGTTCGCCACCCTCGTATTCAAAGTGGTAGGTGAAACCGTCGAAGTCATGGCCGCCGACCACATCCTTGGCAGGCGCGAAAACGATTCGCAGCGAGGCAGTCTCGCATGGCGCGTCGAATGCGCGGTTGCGGAAACAGATGTCGCCAGATGCATCGCGGCGTTCGCGGAAGGGATATGTGGTATCGTCGAAGGCGGTGAGATTCACGACCGTTTCATCGCCGCGGCTCTCGATTCCATCGAAACGGAAACGGTTGAATACGCCGCCTTCATAGCGGTCGAACCAAGGACGGAACGGCGCGACTGGATTTCGTATTGGAACACCGCCTACGGCGATAGCGCCGAACGACTCGAACATGCCATCATTGGCCACGATGTCGATTATGGCATTTCCAACGACAATCCTGTTTGCTGTGGCAACCGCCATGATACCTTGCCTCCATGCTCCTTTGTTGAACCGATGCACCCTGCCATCAGTAGGGCGCAACTGTTGGCGGACACGTCAACATCGGACGCGCCCGCCTTGCCGCATCACTTGCGCGTGCGCCAACGGTTATGCGCCCAAAGGTACTGTTCAGGGTAGGCGCGCACGAGATCGGCGAGTGAATCGGAAAGCGCCTTTGTAATCTTCTCGGTATCGGCGTTGCGATCCTTCGTGCGTTCGAAAACGAATGGCGCAGAGAAAATCATCTTGTAATGAAGGGGTCTATCCGTGTTGAGCCCGGCGCAAAACACAAGGGGCGCATGCGTAAGCTGGTGCAGAACCGCCGGCGTTACGTACGTCGAAGCCGGACGACCCATGAAATCGATCCAGATATTCCCGCTGGTCGCATGCTGGTCCGCCAGGATGGCGAGCGCGCGCCCGCGGCGCAGGACCGTCACCAACTGGTGAGGGTTTGCATCGTGCTTGTCGATAGTCTCGAAACCGCCACGCATCTTCGTGCGTTCGAGAAGCGCCTGGACATACGGATTGTTCATCGGGCGCTGGATGCCGGTAACGGGTTTGAGGAATGAAACCGCATCGGCCGTGACTTCCCAATTGCCGATATGGCCGCTGTAGATGATCAGTCCGCACTTTGGATCGCGAAGGATTTCCCATGTTTCTTGCGGGGCGCTGATTTCAAAATGTTGCTCCAATGTCTCGGCCGTGATTTTCGAGGCATGGAATGATTCCGCCACGACACGCGCAAGATGCTTGAAGGAGGCGCGCGCGATACGCGCCGCCTCCTTCTTGGAATCTGTTATCCCGGCGGCAAGGACATTCTGGATTGCCAAGCGCCGACGCCGTGGAAGAATCGCAAATGCAACGGAACCCATGGCTTCCGCGAGACGGCATGCGGCGCCGACCGGGATTTTTCGGACAATTGCCAGCGCTGGAACAGCGAAGATAAATTCGATGCGATAGCGCAGATTGGTCCAGAAACTATTCTGCCTTTTCGGACTCATCCGCGGCAGGGGCCTCAACGGCCTCAGCAGTTGTTTCGGCAGTCTCTTCGACTACTTCCTCGACCGCCTCTTCGGCCGGTGCGAACGCAGCTGCGATGGACTCGTGGTAGTCAATCTTCGCATTCTTGCGGAGATCCTCGAGCAACTTGCCAACGTACTGGCGGCGAATAATCTCGCCAATCTGCTCCTTCAGCTCTTCAAATGGCGGCATTCCGCCCTCATCACGGCTCGTGACCTCGATGATGTGATAGCCGAACTCGGTTTCGACGATATCGCCAACCTCGCCGACAGGACGCTCGAATACCGCCTTGTCGAACTCGGGAACCATCTGGCCGGGGCCGAAGGTGCCGAGATCGCCGCCACGAGCCTTGCTCGGGCAATCGGAATTGGCCTTCGCGAGCTCTGCGAAATCCGCGCCTTCGCGAATCTGCTTGAGAAGGTCTTCGGCCTTCGCGCGCTTCTCCGCCTTGACTTCATCGGTGTCATCCGCGTCGATCTTCACAAGGATGTGGCGCGCGGAAACTTCGGGCTCCCTCTCGAAATCCGCCTTGTTGGCGGTGTAGAAATCGGCGATTTCGTCATTTGTCGGTTCAGGGGCGAGCTTTTCAACCTTGACCATCATGCCGATTTTGTCACGGAATTCAGCCATCGTGCCGCCCTGGGCAGTGATCACCTCTTCAAGGGTCTTGCCCTCCGGCAGTGGATTCGCCGCGACGATCTTCGCGATCTGGGCATCGATCTCCTCGTCGCCGGCGGTAATGCCGCGGGAGGCAATCTCGTTTTCGACGAGCGTCTTCGCGACAAAGTTCATGGCGACCTGCGGACGCATGCGGGCGAGAATCGGGCGAATCTGGGAAATGTCCGCCTGGCCGCCGAACATCTTTAGAAGCTCGGCATCGGCATCGCCGACAGTAAGTTTTGCGTCTCCGATCGTAACGAGAACGGTATCGGCCGGCAGTTCGGGCTCTGCATCTTCGTCGCCGAGCATACCCAAATCGATGGCGTCTCCGTCCGCTTCCTCAACGGACTCGACCTCCGTGCAGTTGCCGTCAAGGTCACACTTCTCAACCACTTCGTCATCGGCGGGAGCAGGCTCGGCCTCCACGGTCCTCTCAGTGTCAGCGCCACAGCCAGTGGCAATGAGCGTAATGCCACCAAGAAGAGTGGCGAAGGTCAGCATTGTGTTCTTGCAATTCATCGTTATTCTCCAAAAGCGCAAGTCTTGCGTACTGTTCAACCCAGGCACAGGCAACACATGCGACGGCATGGTCATCCAATGCATGGATTGTTAAAGCGTACCAAATACCAACTGCTCTTGAAAGTCAAAACTGAATGGCATGGATTGGATGCAAGCATTGCTTCCTGTCAGCAGACAAAAAAACCGGCCTCGACGCTTGCGCGCCGAGGCCGGTGGGGTATCAGGAGGGATTATATGTCGTTCGTGTTGGGGTATGGAGATTGCTAATGCGCAGAAGTCGGGGAACCTCCACGCAAAGGGATACACAAAAGTGTTAGCACGAGGTGTGCCAAGTCCGCAAATTGCCTAATGAATAGGTAAAACGACCTTGATTTTTACATAAAAAACATTTTGCCATGACAAATTGTCCAATCGCACGACAAATTGTCGTGGCAAAATGTTACTTTCGGGGTGTGTTACTTTCGGGGTGTGTCCCCATTCCCTAAAGGCATGTCCAGCGGGTGATCCGCGCTACCGGATGAACATGATAGTCCCGGCGAGACTCGGAATCTTCGCGCGGATTGAAGTTCGCGTCTGGACGACCTGGATATTCTCAGGGAAGAGCGCCATGTGGTTGGTTGCGCTGCCATTGATATTCGGCGCAGTCAGCAGATCGACCCAACCGCCTCCGGCTTTCGCGTATTCGAACGCGTTGATTTCGAGGATCGAGTCGTCGGAAAAGTTCGCGTCGAAGGTATTATTGACGATGCCAACGCCGTCCGACGCGACAGTGTACGAGAGTTTCGATGCGCCGGTGAGATTCAAGCGGCTTGCCTCGATCGCGCCGCCTGCGCCATCGACAGCGAGAGTGGCATGGTTCGCGATATTGAGCGTCGATGGCCACGAGCCATTGTTGAGGTTGTTGGTGAAAACGCCGCCCGCTACGCGAAGGACGCAATTCGATGCGGAAGCCTGGTGGCCGACATATACATGACGCTGGATGGTGACGCAACCGCCATCCTCGACATCCATCCGGCAGTACGGGGCGTTGTTGCCGATGTCGAGGTCGAACATCGTGTTCCAGAGTGTCGAGCCAGCGCCGTTGACCCGGCACGAGGAGTTCGAAGCGGATTCACTTTGTCCAATGTAGATGTGGCTGTTGATGCCAGCAGTAGCTCCATCGAGGACATCAAATCTGCAATCGGCGCCGGAGTTGTTGTACAGCATGCCAGAGAACCATGTCGCGTTGCTGACGGTCACGGAGCAGTTGCCGGCGCCCAATCCGCTACCCAAATAGATTGCGCCCATGTTCGTGAACGAAGCGCCATCCGAAACGATGAGGCTGTTGTCGCGGGAATTGGAATTCTGTCCGATGACAACGGCGTGGTTGCCATCATGGTTGAAGACGGCGCCGTCCGTGAAGGTCAGCGTATTGCCGCAACCGGAGTTGCCGACATAGATCACCGTGCCGCTTCCTGCACCGGCGAGTACGACCTGCGACCCTTCGCCAGAAACGAGACCGGTGTTGTTGCTCGAAGTCGAGCCATTTCCGAAGAAAAGGCTGCGCGGGGTGCGGAGCTGTGCGCCATCAAGGATCTCAAGGCGGTTGAACGATCCATTGCCGCCGATAGTCGTATCCCAGTTGCTGTTCGTGACAATCGTGCCCGCTCCGGCGATGTAAAGAAGGTTGCTGGAGGAATCGACGCCGTTGCCGACATAGTAGTGCGAAGCGTTGAAGAATGTGGCGCCATTGCTGACGACAAGCGAATTGTTCGCGCCCGCATTGCCGATCCAGACACCGGCGTCGGCGTGGGCCGACGATTCCGCGCCGTCCAGCACGATGGAGTTGCCGGATCCATTGTTGCCGATGATCAACTGTGCTCCACCGGATGTGGCGAGCGAGGCGCCATTGCTCAAGGTCAGCACATTGTCGCGGGAGGAAGCATTGTAGCCGACGACCATCGTGCCGCCATTCAGCGACTGGAGACTGGCGCCATCGGTGAAATGCGCGACACTGCGCGCACCGCTTTCGCCGATTGTAATGCCTGTCCAGGAACCATGCACGCGGCCGAGGGAACGCACGATTGAACCGGAACCCGACACGTTAAGCACGCAGTTCGTGCCGTTTTCGCCCTTGCCGAGGATAAACCCGCGGCCGCCGCTCATGATAGCGCCATTGGAGACGTCGATTGTGTGCCCGCCATTGCCCGTGCCGATCTGGAAGTCGTCGTTCTGCGTCGCGAACAATGTTCCTTGATTCGCCACGGCCAAATGCACGATGCCAGGCGCCCCGCCGACGTAGCAGGCGTACAGGTTGGTTATAGCGCCGCTTACAAGCGCCATGGAGACATTTCCTCCCGGCCAGTTCGGAAGCGAAAACGCGCCGCTGTTCAAGGCCCAGGCATTGCCTTGGCCGACATCGAAGGTGACTGCGACATCGTTGGCGAAACTGACGCTCTGCTGGCCTTCGGCTGGTTCGTCGAAACGGATGGTGTAGCTGCCAGGACAGTTGAACACGACATCCTTGCCCGCAGGGGGCGGAACGCCTTCAGCCCAGTTCGCGCCATCGGAGAAGACACCGCCCAAAACATTGGTCCAAGTGTTGGCGGAAACAGCGGCCGCAGCGAAAGCGCAAACGGCAAAGGAGATAAAACGATCGAATTTCATGCAAAGATAATAACTGTAGCACTTTCGCCCCGCAAGTAAAATGCGACGCGCCGGCCGTTTACCCTGTCGCAGTAAACAACTTGATTTCTTCGTCAAACAACATTATCATTCCGCCATGTAAGCTTGATGTGAGGATGTTCAAATGCGTTGTCTGCGGGCTTTGGTTGTTTTCTCCGTTGCAGTGGCGGCGGCTTTCGGTGCATTCGCCGATGGCGGTCGCGAGTTCAAGTACAAGAATCCGGAAAAGGATATCGTGCTTGATGCCGGTCCTGGCGACGAGATAGAAATCGAGCTCAAGGAAAACGCCACCACTGGTTTCATGTGGCATGCGGATTACGACAAGGCCCTGTGCCGCGTGGAAATCGATCACGAAGGCCCGGAAAGGGACGACGGCCGCACCGGGGTTCCCGGCAAAGCCGAGATCGAGATCGAGCCGCTCGCCGCGAAGCCGATGGCGATCGTGCTGGAATACAAGCGTAATTGGGAGAAGGATGTGCCGCCGTCCAAGCGCGTGTGCGTCCTGTTGAATGGCGCGGTGGCGCCGGTTGCGAAAGCGAGTGAAGGTATGGAAAAGATCGATGCTATGCTGGCGAAGGCCGGCTATTTCTTCCTGGCCACGGTCGATGGCGACCAGCCAAAACTGCGCCCCCTCGGCGCGCACTTCGTCGCCGATGGCAAGGTGATTTTCGGCGTGGGCGACTTCAAGGATGTTTACCGCCAGCTTGCCGCCAATCCCAAGACCGAAATCGTGGCGATGGTCGATGGCAAGGGCCAATGGCTCCGCTATACCGGCAGGGCCGTGTTCGCCGACGAACCCGCCCGCCTGCGCTACCAGGAGATGACCTTCGAGCGCATCCCGCCGCTTCGCGACATCTACAACGACAAGACCGGTCACAGGCTCATGACCTTCTGGCTCGAGGACGCTACCGCCGAAGTCATCGACATGATGCCGCCCGGCGAAATGATCGACTTGCAATAACCGTGTGAACAACGGCATGGGGGAAATACTATGAAAATGAAGTCGCTATTCGCGGCCGCCGCCGCAACCGCGCTCGCATCATGCTCGCTCGCCGATGGCAATTTGCTGCCCCAGGGTTGGTGGCGCAACATGCTCCACCTGGGCACGACGCTCCAGACAAACATCCCTACCGACAACTACAACGGCGGGTTTGTCACCGACTACTTCGCGAATGCCGGACTAGGCAGCGAGGCCAACCTCAATCCATATCCCGGCGAGTCCGTGGATCTTGGCAGTCTCGGTCTCTTTTCTTGGACGGAATTGACGATTGATGGCGACACTTGGGAACCAGGCACCGACAACTACATCGCCTATTTCCACATCTATCTCGTCGTCCCCGGCACCGAGACCCGCGAAGTCCGCTATCGTTTCGCCCATGACGACCACCTGAGCGCGTGGAACAATGGCCGCCAATTCTATACGCAGAATTACGACGGGAACGAGCACACTTGCGACGACTACCTTTCGCCCGGCATCAACTCGATTACGTTCAAGCTCGCGGAAGGAGGAGGAGGGGACTATGTCCGTGTGTCCATGACCGACCGCGACGGCAATTTCTTTTCCGACATCTCCTACAATCTGATTTCTTCCGACATGCTTCTCGCGAACCCGGTCACTGGCAGTTCCGCGTACACTTGCACCAACGAATTGTCCACCGTGTTCTTCCCCGACAAGCCGGATTGCGACATGTACCAGATTTCGCTTTCCGGCGATGAATCCGAACTCGATCCCGATGGCTGGCTTGCGTATGATCCGGACAATGCCCCGTCTTCCATTGCCTTCCCAGCCCCCGCGCAAGAGGGCAGCGTGACGGTGTACGCCTGGTTCAAGTCCACAACTGGCGCCGTTTCATTCTCCAGCCAGAGCATCGTTTATTCGACCGTTGCGCCAACGCTTGTGGCCGAGGATTTGACGAAAGACTGCGTCGGCGCTTCGACGCGCATTACGCTCGGCGAAATCGACAAGGGCTCCATCGCCAACGCCGGGCGCTTCGTGTCGCTCGCCATCTCCTGCGCCGAAGACTTGGCCCCGTCGGCCGAATATGTTGAACTGGCCGCGCGCGATGAGCCCTACACCGTCACCCTCACCGGCGTAAACGAGGCCGGCGTCTCGGCCAGCACGAATGTCACCGTCACGCTCAAGGTCGGCTACGACATGTTCAACCTCGACTTCGAGAGCGAGACCGGCTATGCGATAGCCACGGAGGATTTCTCCGTCTCCGGCAGCATGACCCACCCGACCGCCGTCCGCCGCAACGGCGACGGCCGCGGCTCCACCATCCAGCCGGCCACAGGCGGCTTCGCCACCCAGCATGCCGAGGCTTTCGGCCACAATAGCGACTATGGCGAAATCCAGATTACCGGACCCAATTCCGCGCCATTCATAGGAACTACCTCCAACCCGACCTCCCCAGGCCGCCTCTGGACCTTCTCCATCGACACCGGTTCCGGCAACCCCGCGACCGACACCATCTATGACGTGGTCGTGAACAAGGTCACATACCCTGTCACCGTGCTGCGGACCGCTCCCGACGCCAACGGCGCAATCGACAACCTGATCCTCATAACAACCTGCGAAAATGGCTATGCCGTCGGCCACGCCGATGGACACGTCATCGCGATTCCGAATATCTCCGGCAACACGGCATACCGCATGGTCTTCGAGCTTGACGTCGATTCCGGCACATTCCGAATCAAGAGCGGAACTCCTGACGGCGACCTCGCGTATGTGCCCGGCATCTTCCCGCTGATGGGCAACGTCGCGGCGAAGGGTATCGGCGGCTTCTATCTCCATGCCGCGATGTCAACCTACGGCTTCGGCGAGACACAGTACCGCTACGACAATATCCGCCTTTCGGCCGCGACCGTGCCTACATCCATCGATGGCTTCCTCGTGACCGACGCCACGACTGGCGACCCGGCGACCGCGACCGGCGCAGACCTCGCGATCGAAGGCACCGCGTTCGGTCCGGGATACACCCACTACATCCTCTATGTTGGCGACGATCCGCAGGCGCCCGTCGATGCGGACGACGCCCGCTGGGTCGAAGGGTCCTTCCCGTCCGCCGCCACGATTCCGTCGCCAGTTGATGGCGAGGTCTATACCGTCGCCCTCTGGCTCCTCGAACCTGATGGCTCAGTGACCGAGTTCTCGCGGCAGATCGCCTTCTCCGCTTCTTCCGCAGCCGCATCGGACCTTGCCGTGAATGTCGCCGACGGAGTTCCGACTGCGACCTGGTCAACCGCTTCGGCCGTTGGCGGCCGCGCGTGGTATGGCACGACATCCGGCGCGACGGACGGCGTGACCGCCTACGAAGCCGCGCCCACGACCGACCACTCCGCGATACTCGAGGGACTTGTCCCCGGCAAGACATACTACGTGGTTCCGGAATCCGCCGGTGTGCGCTCCGGTTCCGCCGTGTCATTCGACTACCTCGTCGATGCGCCCGTAATCTCGAATGTCGCGATCGAGTCCAACTTCGTCGGCCGCATTTCCGCGACGTGGAACACCGATGGCGCGGCGATCGGCTGGATCGAGTGCGTCCCGGTCGCCGGCGGCGAAACGATTCGCTCCGAGTTCGGCGCGTATGGCGCAAACCATTCCGCCACCGTGACTGGCCTCGACGAAAACACGAAGTACAACGTCACGATCCACGCGGATGCCTCCAGCGTCTCGCAGATTGTTCGCACCCGCCGCGTCGGCGCCTTCACCATCACCTTCGACGATGACGCCATCATGCACGCCATCTGGGCCGGCCAGGGCTTTGGCCCAGTTGAAGTCGAACCCTACAATGTCGCCGGCGGCATGACGCACCCCACATACGCCTATCGCCGCGGCACAATGAACCGCACGGATACCACCGTCAACCAGCCGTCCGGCTTTTTCGATACGCAGTACGGCTATGTTCGTATCCATGGCGGAGAATATGGCGATCTCCGACTGACGCCGGGCGACGATGTCGTCGAGCCTTTCGCAAGGACAACCAAGGACAGTTCGTATGATCCGTGGACATTCTCGTTCGATTGCGCGTTCAATTTCCACTTCTTCGACGATCCCAATTTCAAGGGAGGGTACGCCTACTTCAACCTGCTTTCCAGCCGCATGAATCCAGGCGACGCCCTCGGCGCCATCCTGAGCGTGCAGATAGCGAAGGAAAGCAATGATCTTGTCGTGCTCTACGCCGACGAAAACGGCGACGAGCAGTCCGCTATGCTCGTCGAGGACATGGCCGTAGCAAGCACCAGCACGACACCGATCTACCATCTGAAATTCAAGCTCGACATGTCCTCCCAGACCTTCGACGCATACGTCGATGGCGAATGCGTGGCTACAGGACTCGGCTTCCATTCCGCCCCCGAAGGCTCCGGCGTCGCCGGCTTCCAGGTGTCCGGCGGCGGCGTCTATGGCGAGCATGCATGGCTTCTCGACAACATCTCGCTTGTCGGCGGCCTCACGCAGCCTGGAACTGTCATCATAGTCCGCTAATCTGGCTTGATCCGATAAAAACGGCGCCCCGCTTTTCCTCGCATAAAAAAGCGGCGCCCCGTTTTTTCCCCATATCGAAACGGGGACTGACCCCTTGTTTCAGAGAAGCAGAAAAGCTATACTTCCATTCCTACTGGGTTGTTTGGAATCCTTTGGCGTGTCATGGCGGCCTGCAGTTACTTCGTGTTGTGTAATCCGAGCCGCCGGCGACACGGAAAAGGGGTTCGAGATCACCATATAACAGGAGACAGTGCATAATGTTGCAGATTGAGAAGAAGGTTGCTGGGCGCAGCCTGAAAATCGCGCTGAACGGGGAACTGGATTCGGTGACGTCGCCGGACTTCGACAAGGAGGTCCAGGATGTGGCGGATTTCGATGAGGTCGTGCTAGATTTCAAGAACCTCGCCTATACCTCTTCGGCCGGACTACGTGTCATAATGGGACTCAAGCGCCGGATGGGTATGCGTCCGCTCAAGTTCGAGAACATCGGGCCGGAAGTGCGCGAAATCCTCGACATGACCGGTTCGAGCAAGCTTCTCGGTATCTGATATTTGCCTTTTGGAGGGAACGGCATGACTGCGGAACTGAGGAAGACTTACTTCCGTTATCTCGTCGCCTTCGTGCTGACGGCGCTATCGACGATGCTCGGGAACATCCTCGACGGCATCATCGCGGGGCAGATGATCGGTCCCGACGCCGTCGCCGCGATCGGCACGTCCCGTCCCCTGACGCAGGGCTTCTACACCCTGCATCTGCTGATCGGCGCGGGTGGCGGCATGCTGGCGGGGCTCGCCATCGGCAAGAAGCGCCGCGACGAGGCCAATGTCGTCATCAGGGTCGTCGTCTGCACGATGGCCGCGATTGCCGCCGTCGCGACGGTCGTCGGCTGGACGATGCCGCAGGCCGTCACGCGGTTCTTCTGCACTGACGCCGCGCTCCAGCCGCTTGCCGAGCCCTACGTCTTCTGGATGATGGTCGGCGCCTTCGCCTACTTCGGCATGTACCTCATGCAGACGTACGTTGCCGTGGACGGCGAACCGGGCCTCGTGACGGGCGCCGTGGTGGCCGACAACGCCGTCAACGTCATCCTTTCGGTCGTGCTCATCAGGTACTTTGACATGGGCGTCGCCGGCGCGGCCATCGGCACGGTGGTCGGCCACGCTCTCGCCGCGCTGCTGCTGCTCGCGCTCCACTGGCGTCCTCGACGCGACCGAGCGCTCCTCGGTTTCCGCGTGATCCCTTCAATCGAACAATCGAACAATCCGAACAATCGAACAATTCTCCGCATCGTCTCGCAGGGCGCCCCCCTCGCCATTGCCTCGATGTCGCTGACGGCGCTTCTCTATTCGGCCAATCGCATCATTATGGGGACGCTTGGCAAAGACGGCATGTTCATCTATGCCGTGGCGCTGAACCTTCTCTTGGTCTACAACCTGTTTCTGGCGGGATCCTGCCAGACGCTCCAGTCGCTCGGGGCGATCGAGAAGGGCAAGGGTGGGTCGGGGTTCGGCGAAGTCGTGAGGTTCACCTACCTGCTGCTGGCCGCCTCGTCGACAATAGTCTGCGTGTTCGCCTGGATCTGTCCGGGGGTGATCGCCTCGCTCTTCGGCGGAGGTAAGCGTCCGGAGTTGCTCGCGGCGACGAATTCGGCACTTCGCGTGTTCGCGCCGAGCTTCATCCTCTTCTGTCTCATCTACGTCCACATGATCGTCTGCAAGCTCGAGAAGAAAAGCGGCATCGCGCTTTTCATCTCGTTCGCCCTGTCGCTCACCGTCATCCCGGTGCTCTGGGCGTTCGCGCGCTTCGCCCCAGCGCATATCTGGTGGAGCTATCTCGTCGCGTATGCCATCGAGATCGCGGCGATAGCCGCGATGGAACTAGGCTTTAAGAGGCACGATCAATGAGCGAGGGAATCGGGATGCTGGGACAACTGGGACGACTGAGACGGCTGGGACGGCTGATACAGCCAGATTGTCTCAGTGGTCTTAGTCGTCTCAGCTGTCTTAGTTCAGGAGGGGTCCTCCATGGATGAAATCCCGAAGATCGTTTTGCCGCACGGTGGTTATCGAAAATTGACCGCCTATCAGAAGAGCGATGTCGTCTATCAGATGACGGTGATGTTCTGTCGGCGTTTTTTGCCGGCGCATGGCGATCGGACAGTCGATCAGATGACACAAGCCGCGCGGAGTTGCAAGCAGAATATCGCGGAAGGCAGTGCCTCTTCGGGCACGAGCAAGGAAACCGAGTTGAAGCTCACAAATGTCGCACGAGCGACACTTGATGAATTGCTCGAGGATTATCTCGACTATCTGAAATCGCATGGCGCGGCACAATGGCCCATGGGCGACAAGCGGGCGGTGGCGGCGAAGAAAATGGGGCGCGAACACGCTGATTGGGAGTTTTGGAAGCCGATTTTCGAGAGCCGCCCGGCGGAAACCTGTTGTAACCTTGCAGTGACTATCGTTTGTCAGACGCGTTCGCTGCTCGATTCGCTGATCAAGCATCTTGAAGAAGACTTTACGAAACACGGCGGCATTCGCGAGCGCATGCATGCGGCGCGAACGGCCGCGCGTGGCGAAGAGTGGGACAAAGGCATTTACAGTTGCCTCGACGGGGCGGAAACCTTGGCCGAACTTGAGGCCAGGGCCGACGAGGTCCGGCGCAAAGTGTCGAATGCCGTGTGGTCGATCAAGCGCAGAAAGGGATGGCTGTGAGAGTCCCAGAGGTTTTAGTCGTCCCGGATGTCTTAGAAAATTGCTGCTCATGAATGCACAACAGGTATTTTGATGATTAAAGGAGAAAATGCCATGAAGTCGCAGTTGAATCCGTATGAAAAGGCCATGTTCATCGCGCAGATGAACGAGCCGGAGTCGTCGCGCTACACGCTGATCTACGGGTGTCTTTTCCGAGGCGTTTCCGCCGCGCAGGTGGCGGACGCCTTCCACTCCGTCGCCGCCGCGACGCCGGTGCTGCGGTCGCGCTACGCGCTGGAGGACGGCGAGCCCGTGCGCATCGAGGGCGACGTGCCGTCGGCGGAGATCCGGGGCGCTGCGGATCTCGACGCGGCGAAGGCGGCCGTGGCGAATCTGCCGCACCAGCACGACCTTTCCGTCGTCCCCGTCACGGCCGTCGTCTGGCGTGTGGCGGACGACGTCGCCGTGCTGGGGCTCTCGGTGCATCACATCGCCTTCGACGGCGCTTCGCACATCCTCTTCAGCCGGGCGATGCTCGCGGCGCTCACGTCATCAACTCACGACTCTCAACCTTCGACTTCCTCCCCTCAAATCACAAATCACAAATCACAAATCACAAATTCCTATCAGACGATGTTCCCCGAGGGCGTCCCGACGAACGAGATGCCGGTCAGGGGGATGCGCCCGAAGGTGCATCCGCTCGACGACCGCGAGCTTCGGGTCGAATGGAAGGCGGAGGAGTTCGCGCCGGTCGCCGCGACGGCCAAGGCGCTCTCCTGCTCGGTCTTCGAGCTCGTCTTCTCTTCGGTCGGTGCCGTCGTCGCCAAGTACTGCAACAGCGAGGACGTCGTCCTGTCGGCGCAGGTCAATGCGCGCCGCGGCAAGGAGGGGGAGGCGATTGGCATGTTCGTCAACACGGTCGCCGTGCGGATGAATCCGAAGCGCGACGCCGCCTGGACGGACTATCTCAAGGAAAACGCCGCGCGGATTCATGGCGTGACGCACGGCGAGCAGGTTCCCTACTCGGAGCTGATCGCGCTCGCCGCCGACCGCGACGCCTCGCGCACACCCGTCTGCGACGTGAACGTGAACTGGTACCCGACTTCGCCCGTCATGGAGCGGGACGGGGTTTCGGTGGAGCTGCTGCATCCGTCCGCCATTGAGTCCGGCGCCGAGCGGAAGGCGCGCGACCTGACGCTGACTTTCTCGCGGACGCAGACGACGCTCGGACTGTCCGTCACGTGGTCGTCGGAACTCTTCGACGAGAAGGTTGTCGCCAATTTCGCCGCGCAGCTGAAGGCGACGCTGGCGCGGACGGCAAAAACGGTGCGCGAGGCACTGGCGCTGCCCGACGATCAGCGCGAGGCATTGGCGAAGTTCTCCGAGACCGCCTCCGCCGAGCCGGAGGAGACGCTCCTCCATCGGATGTTCGAGAAGGCGGCGAAGGTTAATCCGTCGAAGACCGCGCTTGTCGCCGTCGATCGCACGATGACTTACGCCGAGTTGAACGCCGAAGCTGACGCCGTCGCGGCGAACCTGCAGGCGAAAGGCGTCGGGAAGGGCGACGCGGTCGTGCTGCTGCTGCCGCGGCAGAGCTTCTACTTCTCCGCGATGTTCGGTGCGCTCAAGGCGGGCACGGCGTTCATTCCGTGCGATCCGAAGTATCCGGCGGACCGCATCAACGCCATCATCTCCGATGCGGAAGCAAAGTTCATCGTGACGACGGCGGACAAGGCCGGCGACTATCCTGCGGAGAAGACGCTTGAGGTCGGGACGCTGCTGCGGGGCGGCGGTTTGGGGCAAACCGCCCTACCGGCGAAACCGTCCGATCTGGGTGTGACGGGCGAGGACCTCGCCTACATGATCTACACGTCGGGCTCGACAGGGAAACCCAAGGGCGTGATGCTCCGGCATGCGGGCATCTGCAACTACCTGCGGGCGCATCCGGCGAACATTCACATGGACATCATCGCCCGCGAGGTGAGGGCCTATCTCTCGGTGACGACGGTCTCCTTCGACATGTCGTACAAGGAGCACTGCGGCACGCTCGTGAACGGCAAGACGCTCGTCTTCGCCGGCGACGACCAGATGAACGACCCCGAGGAGCTCGCGAAGCTGATTGTCCGGAACAAGGCGGACGCGATCAACGCGACGCCGTCGCGCCTGCAGCAGTACCTCGAATGCGAAGCGTTCCGCAAGGCGCTCGGCGGGATGAAGCTCGTGCAGGCTGGCGGCGAGATGTATCCGTTCGCGCTCCGTGACCAGCTGAAGACCGTGACGAACGCGAAGTTCTACAACACTTACGGACCGACTGAGATCACGGTTTCGTCCAATGTCGCCGACCTCACGGATGCGACGTATGCCCACGTGGGTCGTCCGCTTCTCAACTACCACGAGTGGATCGTCGATAAGTTCGGCGACCTTGCGCCGTTCGGCGTGACGGGCGAGCTCTGGATCGGCGGCGTCGGCGTCGCGAGGGGTTACCGCAACCTGCCCGAGCAGACAGCCGCGCGGTTCATCGATTATGTTCCCCAGATCTCAAGTCTCAAATCTCAGATTTCAGATTCGATCCGCGTTTACAAATCGGGCGATCTCGCGAAGTGGGATGCCGATGGGCATGTGCTGATTGCGGGGCGTATTGACAGCCAGGTGAAGCTGAGGGGACTCCGGATCGAGCTGGGGGAAATTCAGGGACTCCTTGCGGCGCAGCCGGGCGTGAAGGGCGCGGTGGTGACGGTTCGCAAGTTGAACGGACAGGAGAACCTCTGCGCCTATTATGTTGCGGACCGCAAGATCGATCCGGCGGCGCTCCGCGACGAGCTGAAGAAGTCCCTGACGCCGTACATGGTGCCGACCGCGTATCTGCAGCTTGAAAAGTTTCCGGTGACGCCCAACGGCAAGACGGACATGAAGGCCCTCCCAGACGCCGAGCGTCTTGTCGAGGACATGACGCCGCCGGAGACGGACTGCGAGAAGCGTCTCTTCGAGGTGGTTTCGAACGTCATCGGACACACCGAGTTTGGCATCAAGACGGCGTTTTCGAGCGCCGGCCTCTCGTCGCTTGGCGTCGTGAAGCTGTCCGTCGCGCTCGGCAAGGCGTTCAACATCCCGTTCAAGATCCGGGACATCCTCGCGAACGACACGATCGTGAAGCTTGAGGGGTTCGTCGCCACGGCCGCGCTCGCGGCGTTGCAGTCGGCGGCAGTGAAGTCCGCCACGGCGCAGCAGAAGGACTATCCCGTCACCAAGACGCAGATGGGCATCTTCATCGAGTCGCAGATGAACGTCGGGACGACGATCTACAACATCCCGCGACTTCTGAAGCTGGGCGCGGGTGTCGATATCGACCGTTTGATTGCGGCGCTGAAGGCGACGGTTGACGCGCATCCGTACATCAAGACGCATCTCTTCCAGGACACCAACGGCAACGTCCGAGCCGAGCGGCGCGACGATGCCACAGCTGTCGTCTCGGTCGTTGAGGGACCGCTCCCCGCGCCGCAGTCGCTCGTAAAGCCGTACAACCTTCTCGGCGACGACCTCTATCGTCTCGCGATCTATAAGACACCTGGCGCCAACTACCTCTTCATCGAGTTCCATCACATCGTCAGCGACGGCGAGTCGGACACGATTTTCCTCCGCGATCTCAATCGCGCATATGCGGGCGAAACGCTTGAGGCCGAGGCGTTCACCGGCTTCGAGGTCGCGCTGGACGAGGAAGCCGCTCTCAAGACCGATGCCTTCGCGAAGGCGAAGGCGCATTACGACGCGATCTTCTCCGGCTGCGAGCCGGATGCCATCCCCGAGGACTACGCCGCCGAAGGCGCCGCGGGAATCGGGCGAGCGAAGCGTGTCGCGGCGCTGTCGGCGCTGTCGGTCAAGGCGTTCTGCGAAAAGAACGGCACGTCGCTGAACGCATTTTTCAACGCCGCGTTCGGACTGACGCTCACGCGGTACGTCAACGCCGGCGAGGCGGTCTATACGACGGTGTACAACGGGCGCAACGACTCGCGGACGATTTCGTCGATGTCGATGTTCGTGAAGACGCTGCCAATCCTCTTCCGCAGGAACGATGGCGAGAAGGTCGCGGATGCAGTCCGCGGGATGGGCGAGCAGATTGTAGGCGCGATGGAGAACGACCTCTTCTCATTCGCGGATATCGCCCAGGCATACGGCGTCAAGGCCGACGTCCTCTTCGTCTATCAGGGCGAGGGCTTCGACACGGACAAGATCGGCGGCGAGCCGTGCGAACGGATCCCGCTGGAACTCGACCAGGCGAAGGCGAAGTTGCAGATCGAAGTCGGACGCGAAGGCGAGGGCTTTGTCATCGCCGCCGAATTCGACACCGCGTTCTACACCGAGACATACGTCGCGGGACTGATGGAGAGTCTCGAAACGGTGCTGGCGGAGTTTCTGTCGAAGGCGACGCTTGGCGATGTCGATCTCTGTTCCGACGCGCAGCGGAAGGCGATGGACGCCTTCTTCGGTCCGGTCGTTCCGTATGATTGCGAGAAGACGATCATCGACCAGTTCCGCGAACAGGCGAAGGCGCGGCCCGACCACCCGTGCGTCGTCCATCTCGACACAACACTTACTTATCGAGAGGTTGATGAGCAGTCCGACCGCATTGCCGCGTTCCTCAATTCGAAGGGCATCGGCAAGGGCGATTTCGTTTCAATCCTTATTCCGCGCAGCGTGTGGATGACAACGGCATCGCTGAGCGTGCTGAAGAGCGGCGCGGCGTACCAGCCGCTTGATCCGTCGTATCCGCCGGAGCGCCTCGAGTTCATGATCGCCGACGCGGGCGTGAAGCTCGTCATCGCCGACGAGGCGCTCCTGGGTCGGATCCCGGGGTACAAGGGACCGGTGGCGACGCTGAAGGAGCTGGATGGACTGGAGGACGTTAGACGAGAGACGGGAGACGAGAGCCTCGCGAAGGACTTTGGGCGTGAGACGAAAGACGCGAGTCTCATGTCTCTCGTCCCACGTCCTTCACCGTCTGACGCCTTTATCATTCTCTACACGTCGGGCTCGACTGGCAAGCCGAAGGGCGCGGTGCTGGAACACGGCAACCTGATGGCGTTTTGCGCGTTTCACCGCAAGGAAATCGGGCTTGACGGCGCGTCGCGTTCCGCGGCCTACGCGAGCTACGGGTTCGACGCGAACATGATGGACCAGTATCCGGTGCTGACTGCGGGCGGGACGATTTACATCATCGACGAGTCGATCCGGCTGGATCTGGCGAAGATCGACGAGTACTTCTGCGCGAACGGCATCACGCACGCCTTCATGACGACGCAGGTCGGCCGCCAGTACGCGCAGGTTGCGACGGCGAAAACCCTGAAGGGGCTGGGCGTCGGCGGCGAGGCGCCTGTTCCGCTCGGGCCGCCGGAGGCGTTCCGCCTCGT
>JAZQOE010000065.1:0-13591 GCA_045627705.1 Kiritimatiellia bacterium
CAATTTCGAGCGTCGCCGTCGCGCCTTCGAACTCGCGGAGAAGAAGGGTGTCGAGCCAATCAACATCGCCCTCGCATGGGTTCTGAAGCAGCCATTCCCGAGTTTCCCGATCATCGGCCCGCGCAAGCTTGCGCATCTCCAGTCGAGCCTTCGCGCGCTTGAAGTCGAACTCACCGATGAAGAATGGCGCTGGCTTGACTTGATGTAGCGGGGCGGTAAGAAGTAAGAGGTGTGACGAAACGGGGGACGCGTGTCCTAATGGATCATCACGATCCTGCCTGATGAGGCTGGAATCGGCAGAGCGACCTGGAGTATTCCCGCCTTGTCTGTACCTGTTTCCAGGACAGTGCCATCGTCGAGTGAAATCGCACGTGATGCATTGGCGGACGCATTGTGGAAGAATTCTGGCTTGATCGTGATTTCGGCAATGCCTCCTTCGTCGCCTTCCCGGCAGACTGAAAGGAATAGAGCGCCGTGCGAGACAAACGGACAAACCGCAATGCCGGGATTGACCGTGAGTGGTTTGCCTGTGAGTTCGTCGATGTGTGACTTTAGTTCCGCTGACGCAACTGCCGTAAGCGTCGCCGGGGCTTTGCGGTATGTCGCCAATCCGCCAAGGCCATCTTGCGCGGTTCGCTCTTCCGCAAAGATTTCATCAGCCCGCGGATTCGACAGGGTAGGGTGGATGTCGCCGATTGCGACAAGTGTCGAACCGCGTTTCTGCGCGGCGATTGCGGCATCGAGTTCCCAGTCTTCCCAGTTCCATGGATTGGCGAGGAGAAGCGGTGCGTTGCCTTTCCATTCCTTGAGGGCATCCGTGGATGTCACGAATGAAATCGGCAGTCCCTGCTTCGCAAGGCCGGTGTAGATGTCGCGGCAGAAATCAATGATGTCCGTTTCACCGTTCGATGCGTGGATACCAAAACCGAGACGCCCCATTCGCTCGCCCATGCGGCGTTCTTGTCCGCGCCAGGAAACAACGATGCCACAGCCTGTCGCCTCTTCGGGGCGGAGCTGCGTGACAAGGTTGTGCACACGGCAACGGATCTCGTGATCGCGTGCGGTGTAGCGCATTCCATGATACCCTTGCGAAGCGAAGCCGTTTTCATGGTATGGCTTGAATGTCCCTTCGAGGTCGATGCGACCGAGAAAGTATGTCGCATACCATTGGCGGCGTGCGACATCGTTGTCGCCATTCGATGCGAACCACCAGCGGTTTTCCTCGGAGTTGACCCAGCCCCACTCGTCGTATGCTCCGCTGCGCAGATTCGGGTTCGCGGCGACGATTCCCATGCGCGTACCGAGCGTCCACCACAGGTCCTGGTTGTATAAGTCCCAGAAAAGATCCGTGCCGACACCCACATGCGTCTTCGCCAAATCGGCGCCGAGCTGTCCGCCGACAAGCGGGAAGCTGCCATGGGTGCGGACGACCATCCCATATCCGCGATCCTCGAAGAAGCCTTGAGTGATGAGGACTTCGTCGGCATAGCGGCGCATATTGTATGTCTGCCAGTCGTCGCCATGCTTTTCGCGGATTTCCTTCACGATTGTGTCGCGCGAGCGCGCTTCGATTCCAGGCTTGCCTTGCTTGCGCAGCCAGTGGTCGAAGTCAACAAACACATCCCACGAGAAGCAAGTCGCGACATTTACGCCATTCCAGCGGTCGGAGAGGGAGAAGAAGAGGCCTTTCGAATCCCGTTTGAATCGCGGCTCGCCCGCCATGAGTCTCCCGAGGTACGATCTTGCGACCCACTTCCATGTGTATTCGCCATTCGGGAAGCTGCGCCAGGGATTCGTGTAGTGTGTGGCGGCCGTCGCGCTTGCGAAAAGCCGCGCGGGGTTGTCGCGATTTCTCGATCCGATTTCCATCAGGTCAAGCGAGTAGGCCCAAAGCTTGTCGTGGGTGCCGCCCCAACCCTGTGTCCACTTGCCCATGCCAAGCCCGAAGCTATCGGCGGAGCGCCATCCCGGCGAGCAGAGCAAGCCGGCTTCGCTCCAGTCGGAGGGGATTGTCGGGATGATCTTTGTGCCGTCTTCAGGGATGAACATTACATTGAAGTCGCGAGTAGCGAGAATCGTTTCACCTTCGCGCAGGATGAAGCGGTAGCGCATCGGGCCAAAGTGTCCGAGCGGTTCGAGATCGACTTCCGCAATGCGTTCTGCGCACACGGGGATTTCGCCGACATCGATTCTGCGACGTTCGACATTGTCGGAAACAAGATCGCATGCCTCGATTTCAAGCGTAGCATTCGCAATGGCTTTTGCGCCGGCAATATCGCCGGCCCATCCCCACGCCTCCCATTCGACTAGCGAGCAGTTCGAATCGAAACCGCGGTTTGGTTCGTGGCGCACCGCTGGATCAAGATCGGTTACTCGCAGTTCAAGCGCCCGGATTGGCGCGGAAGGCGCACCGAAAATGCGCTCCCACCTTGTACGCAGGGAACAGGTGTCGGAGAAGTCAACATTTTCCGCGGAAGCGAGTGATGTGCCGTCTGTGGCATCGGCCGCGGCCTTGCCAATGATGTCGAAAGTGCGCGGGTTGTTGCGGAACCAGTAGCGGTAGTTTCCTCCGCCGATGAGACGGACTCCAGCGATGCGCACTGGTTCATCCCATGCGAGCATTGCGCGTTGCTCGGCTGCGGAACGTCCAGCCCAAATCGCGTGGATCGGCATTTTGTCCCGTCCGAAGGCGATGCTCGCGGAGGCGTCGTTCAAGCCTGGCGCAGTTGGGTTTTCGCTCCAGTTAAGGTCGATTGCCTTTGCAAGCGGGGCGATATTCGCGAAGTGGTTGCGGAGGCGCAGGCGCAGTTTTGGTGCGGTGTTTGGCCTGTACACGTAGCGATAGGCGATGATGCCATCGACATCCTCACGCGGACGCGGTGCGGGGTCGAGTTCGCCGATGTTGGATTCATCCTCTTCGATTGCGATAGAGAAGGGCATGCGGGCGTCATCAAATGCCCACGCATTCGGAGCGGAGTAGTTTATCTTGTCATCTGGTTCCTTCGGCCCGAATGGCAGTTTGGCAAGGTGTGCCGCCCATTCCGCATAGTGCGGGGAAGTGCGGGCAAGCGAATCTTCAAAGTCGCCTGCGAAAAGCACGATGCGGGTGTTTTCGACATCGGCGTCGATCAGCACGGGTAGCGTGGACTCGTTCGCGCAGCGCGCAATCACCGAAGTGCGAATGAATCGCCTTGGATCGCGGAGGTAGTTTCCCGGTTCGTATGCGAGAAGCGGGCTTTCGATCGGTGCGCCTGGGAGGTGGAAGTCGAAGCGCGAGCCAAATGCGATTGCACCGTCGATGCCCTTTGTGACAATGTCGCACGCCGTGCGGCGCAGGCGTTGGTGTAGCGGCCACGTGTTGATCGGGAATATGTCGCGGATTGGTTGCGCGATTTCTGCATTCGCAAGGCGGGCACCGAGAAAAAGCGGCGCGCCGTTTTTTGCGAGGTCCGCGACACGTTGCGCTTCTTTTTCTGGCATGGCGAAGGAACTCGCATAAACGGCTGCGACTTCTTCGTCGGCTGCTGGATCAAGTCCAACGCGCGCGTGGAATCCGAGGTCGCGCCATGCGCCGATAAATGGGGCGGGAGGAAGGGCATCGGTGCAAAGCACGACTTTCTTGGACGCGGTGTCGGAAGCACTCGCGCCCTTCGTGATGTGCGCCACGGCGAAGTCGCGGACTTCCGTTGTCTCTGGCGACGCATTTGAATCGACTCGCACCCGCACGGAGAATGTGATGGAACTGATTTTGTTCGCGCCCGCCGAGGGCCAGATGCGGAATCGGGTGTGGGGGACTGTTTCGCCGATCGAAAGTTCATCGCCGGCCATGAAGGAGGCGTCGAGCGAAAGCGGTGCAGGGCGGCACTGTACGGGGAAGCGCGGACGGTTCCGTCCGTCCAGCGAAATCGACAGGTCGATTGAAACGAGGCGTGTGCTGGTTCGGGCGCGGCGGATTGAACCGAGAACGGTGAAGTCTTCCGGTTCACTGTCGGTGGGACGTGCCAGGACATCGTTGATCGCGGACACGATTTCCGAATCCGGACCGAAGCGGATGTCAAAACGCGGCGCGCTGTTTCCGACGCGCCCCTTGGACGTGTCGGTGAATTGCCATGTGCCGTTTTCGGCAACCAATTGCCCGCCGGATTCAGCGGTATCTTCTGTCATCGACAGCGTCGCAGTGTCGGCAAAAGGATTATCCAATGTCTCGTTTGGGGCGAGCATTGCCGTCTGCGCGGCAAACAGGGAACCGCCTGCGAAGAGAAACGCAGTGCAAAGGGGCAGGAGGTGTTTCATTACGCGGTGGTCTGTTTTGTCGTTGCGATCGAAAGAGCCGACGCGACTGACCGCGGTGCGAAGCCTTGCAGGCAGTTTGTTACGCTTTGGCGGCGGAGCCCTTCTTGCGAAGGGCGAGGACAATCAGCGCCACGGCGACGACGAGCAGTGGAATCGCGATGAGCGGGCGGTATGCGACCCATGCGAGGGCGATTGTTGCAAGGGCGCATGCGGCCGCCACGAGTCCCGCGACAAGCGAGATGCCGCCGGAGACGATTCGGTTGACGAGCGGGATCACATCGACAAGCACCGCAAGCGGGGAAAGGATGGAACGGAGTCCGAAGAACATAAGAAGGAAGCCAACGATGCGCAGGATGCGGGTGAGCATCTTGTTTGAATTCTGGGCATCGGTGAACATCTCTTCGGCGGTGGCCACACCATCGCGCTGGAGAGAGATGGCCTTGCCGTCAGATGCCTTCCATGGCGCGAAGCTGCTGCCGGACTGTGCTTCGACAATCGAAATCTCATGGGGCTCGACAACAGTGAAGGTAATGCGGAGATCGCCGATTTCAGGCTGCGTCGACACCTGGCGGTACTGCGCTGGTGCTGCTGCCGTCGCAACGGCATTGGTTCCAGTTGCCCCGGTCGCCGAAGAAGTACCGTTTGTCGCGACATTCGAGTCCGCAAGCGGTGCGATAGGTGCTGGCGCGACTCCTGGAACATAGATTGCGCCATTCACGAGTTGCGCGCCGGCGAGGGCCTCGGGAAGGACGTAGTCCGGGGCGAAGGCAAGGGAGTGGCTGCCGTGGATATGGTGGATATTGCTTTCGGAAAGGGTGAATGCGCCGAGGGTCACGCGGTCGGAATAGACCTCGCGATCCTCAAAGCGCTGTACGCCGTAACCATTGTCGTGGCCCGCTTCCTTGAAACCCGAGGAATCAACCTTTTCATCGCACCATTCCTTCGAGTAGGTGTATGTGATCTTTTCCTTTTCCTTGCCATCGACGGTGATGGTCTCGTGTTCTTCGTCTTCGACCCACTGGAAAACCTCGACCTTGCGGGTGAGACGAACTGCGGTCGATGAGATTCCGAAATCGTCGTCGGAAAGCGCACCGTCAACGGAGACCATGCCCGAGACATGGACTAGCTTGCCTTCGTTCGCGGGATCGACGGCGTCGGAGGAAACGCTCACTACCGCGCCAGAGCCTTCGGCGAGACGCTTGGCGGTCTTCACTGCGCGCCCTTCGTTCCAGAAGAGCAGGGGGAAGCCAAGGAGGAAGATGATGAATCCGGAAACGATTCCCTTGAAAGACGCTCCGAGGTGCTTGAACCAGTTGAGCTTGTTGATGTCCCTGATTTCGGTGACTGCCATGATGCTTCTCCTTGGTTGAGACCCCTAGTGACGAACGGCGCGCCGCGGAAAAGCGGCGCGCCGTTTTTTGAGACGGTTTGAATTATTCTGCGAGTTTGGGGAGGTTGATCCAGGCGCGCTTCTTCGCGGACTCGAGACCCTTCTCGGCGAGCTGCACGCCCTTGGCGCCTTCGAGGAGCGTCCAGCGGAACGGCTCATCAAGGACGACGTGACGGAGGAAGAGCTCCCATTCGACCTTGAACGCATTGTCGTAGTCGCACTGTTCGGGCATCTTCTGCCAGCCTTCGAAGAAGTTGATCGGCTGCGGGATGTCCGGGTTCCAGATCGGACGCGGCGTGGCGCCGTACGGCTGGATGTAAACATCGCGGAGCGTGGCGACGGCGGAACCCTCGGTGCCATCGACCTGGACGGTGAGGAGGTCGTCGCGGCGGACGCGTGTGCACCATGAGGAGTTGAAGTGCACGATCACGCCATTCTCAAGTTCAAAAGTCGAGTACGCCGCATCGTCGGCCGTGCACTTGTAGGGCTTGCCCTGCTCGTCGATGCGCTGCTTGATGTGGGTGGCGGTCGTGCAATCGACGGCCTTGATGGGTCCGAAGACGTTGTCGATCAGGTAGCGCCAGTGGCAGAGCATGTCGATCACCATGCCGCCGCCCTCTTCCTTGCGGTAGTTCCAGGAGGGGCGCTGCGAGGGAACGGTGTCGCCCTCGAAGACCCAGTAGCCGAACTCGCCCTTGACGGAGAAGATTTCGCCGAAGAAGCCGCGGTCGATAAGAGACTTGAGCTTGAGGAAGCCGGGGAGCCAGAGCTTGTCCTGGACGACGCCGTTTTTCACGCCGGCCTTCTTCGCGAGCCTGTAGAGTTCGTATGCGTCCTTGGTATTAGTGGCGGTTGGCTTCTCGCAGTAGATGTGCTTGCCGGCCTTGATTGCCTTCTTCACTGCGTCGAGACGGAGGTTGGTGCCCTGCGCGTCGAAATAGACGGGATATGCGGGATCCTTGAGGACGGAATCGAGGTCCGTCGTCCACTTCGCGATTCCGGAGCGCTCGGCAAGCTTCTGGAGCTTGAGCGGATTGCGGCCGACGAGGATTGGATCGGGCATGATGGTCTCGGTCGGCGAGACCTTGACACCGCCTTGCTTGATGATCGGGACGATCGAGCGAAGGAGGTGCTGGTTCGTGCCCATGCGTCCGGTGACGCCGTTCATGATAATGCCGACCGTGTGGACGACTGGCTTCTTTTCCATGGTGGATTCCTTTTGGATTCGCGGTTGAAACTGTCCGGGCTTACGCCTGGGGCTTGTCGGTGCACTGCGGGAACTGGGCGCCCTTGGGGAGCGGTGGGACATCGATGCCGGCCTTGGGGAGTGTGCCAGCGAGTTCCTGCTTCCAATGATCGACATTGCCGGCGGGGCCGTATGTGTAGATCATGTGGAGTGGGGTATCGCCCTTGTTGCTGAGCTGGTGATAGACCTTGCTGGGAATATAGACCGCCATGCCGGGGCGAAGTTCGGCGACTTCGTCGCCAAGGCACATCTCGGCGACTCCATCAAGCACGAGGTAAACCTCTTCCTGCTCTTGGTTGTGCCATGGAACCTGTCCGCCACGCGGTTCGAGCGTGACCATGCCGATGCTGAAGTTCGTGGCCTGGATGGGGGCGGCGCCACCGACAACGTTCTGGGTGCGGCGACGGGCGGGATAGAATTTGCCGGCGAGTTTTGCGAGGTCTGTGATGATCATTGGAGGGCCTTTCGAGATGACAGATAACAGATAACAGATAACAGATTGCGGTTTATTCGCGGCCGTGGGAGGCGATTGCGCGGCGGGCTTCGCGGTCGGCGTCGCGGCGGCGCATGGTCTCGCGCTTGTCGGCCTGGTTCTTGCCGCGGCAGATGGCGACTTCCATCTTCACTATGCCGCGTGGCGTAAGATAGAGGCGAAGCGGGATGAGGGTGCAGCCCTTTTGTTCCTGTGCGGCGCGCATGCGGCGTATTTCCGTCCTGTGGAGCAATAGGCGGCGAGAGCGAAGCTGGTCATGGTTGAACCTGTTGCCGAAGGCGTATGGCGGAATCATCATCTGGTGGACCCACGCGCTTCCCTTTGGGTCAATCTGCACGTAGGCGCCAATCAAGCCGGCTTCGCCATTTCGGACAACCTTGATTTCCGTGCCAAGCAAGGCGATGCCGGCTTCGAGTTTCTCGAGAATCTCGTAGTCGTGGTGGGCCTTGCGGTTGGCGGCCAGGTTGCCGCCCTTCGTGTTTTTAGATTTGCCTGGCATTGTGGAAAGATTGTCTTGCGACACTGGAATACGACGACCTCTGGTTCAACAAAAAACGCCGCGTCCGGTTTTGCCGGAGCGGCGCGCAAGTGAGACATCAAATGTCGCCGCGGCGACTTGCTAGAAAGCTTCGTCGCTAAAGCGGTTCTGCGCCTTTTCGTGGCGCGCGACAGCGTCGAAATCCACCTCGGACACCAGCAGCCCTTCGGCGATCTCGCGAATCGCGACATCTTCGGCATCCTCGTTAGGCAATGGCTTCGTAAGCGGTTTCGAGCCGCCATTAAGCTGCTTGACGCGCTTGGAAATCATGTTCACAAGCACGGGGACACTGCCGATTTTTTGACGGGCTTTCTCTAGATTTTCTGCATTCAAGGTGAAATCCTCCGGGAAAGATTGTAATCGTATCTGAAAACGGAACTTTCCGCAATCCAATTCGGTGCGTTAGGGAGAGGTTGGAATGCTACTTCGCGGGCGGCGTGGAAGCGGGCGCGCTGCTGTGGGAGCTGCGCTTGTAGTCGGTTTCGTAGAAGCCGCTGCCCTTGAAGATGATTCCCGCGCCAGCGCCAATGAGACGGCGGACCTTGCCCTTGCACTTCGGGCAGGCCTTGAGATGGGGTTCGGTCATCTTCTGGAATTTTTCAAAATGATAACCGCATTTTTCACATTCGTAATCGTAGTTAGGCATGATAACCCTTTCGGAAAAACGGGCATGAATATTAGACTAGGAGGCAACTTCGGTCAACCCCGATTTTCCGCGTGGAGGACTCGTCTTGCTTACTTATTTCCCACTGCGGATCAGGAAGGTGGCGCCAGCACTGCTTCGACGGCCTTTACGTATGCGAACACGCCAGCTTTCCGTCCGCTGGTCCCTTCGCGGAATTCCTGCAATGCCGCCATCGCCTGCTTCGCCACTGGATCTTCGACAACCGCGATCACGGTCGCATTGAATCCGGGCCAGGTGTGGTCGTCGTTGCGCGGTCCCGTGACCTTCCCGACGCCATGGCAACGCGGGAAGAGGGTGTATTCTTCGACACCCCGGGCGCGGAGCAGTTCGAGCACTTCATCGGTAATCGAGACATTGAAAACCACGGTAAGCTCTTTCATGGGCGGGCCTCCTTGCGCGCGCGGCGTTTCTCGCGGATGGATTCGACGATGTAGTATAGCACCGGCACGATGAACATTGTCACAAGCGTCGATACCGAAAGACCGCCGCATACGGTGATGCCTAGAGGTCTCCACATCACCGATCCATCGCCGTGCGAAAGCGCCATGGGCAGCATGCCGAGCAGGGTGGTGAGGGTCGTGATCAGCACTGGGCGCAGACGCGAGCGGCCTGTCTGCACGACAGCCTCGCGCAACGGCACGCCGCGTTCCCGCATGAGGTTGATATAGTCGATCAGCACGATGGCGTTGTTCACCACCACGCCCAGCAGCAGGATGATGCCGATGTAGGCGCTCATGCTGAGCGGGGTGCCGGTGAGATGCAGCGCAAGCGCCACGCCGCTTCCGGCGAACGGAATCGAGAACATGATCAGGAACGGGTGGATGAACGACTCGAATTCGCCGGCCATGACCATGTACACGAGAATCACGCCCAGGAGGATCATCATCTGCAGCGCCTTTTCGGATTTCTCCTGTTCCTCGATCATGCCGCCGTATTCGACGCTCACGCCGTCTGGGATGAGGATTTCGTCTTCGACGCGCCTGCGGACATCGGCTACGACATCGCCTTGCGGGCGGTCGATCACGTCGAATTCGACGGTCACGATGCGTTCCTGGTTTTTCCTGCGGATTGTCACGGGGCCGCTGATCTCTTCGATTTCGGCGAAGGAATCTACTCTCACGCGTCCGCCGGAAGGAAGCTCGATTTCCGCGCCCCTGATATCCTCGATCGACTGGCGATTGTCCTCGGTCAGCCGCAGGAAGACATCGTATTCATCGTCTTCTTCGCGATACTGGGTCGCGTCATTTCCCTGGAAGAGCGTCGAAAGCGCAGTCGCCAGGGTCGTCATCGAGAAACCAAGGGAGGTAGCCTTGATGCGGTCGATGCGAAGCGCGAGTTCGGGCTGGCCCAGGTCCTGCGAAACGCGCACGTCGCGCGCGCCCGGTGTTTCCTCGGCGATTCGCTTGATGCGGTTCGCGATGTCGGTCGTCACGTCGAGGTTGTAGCCGTAGATGTCGATCGAAAGGTTTGCGCCGCCGCCCATCAGGATGCGGTTGAGGAAGTTGTCGGACGATGCGAACACCTTCGACACTTCCGGCCATTCGCGCACCTTGGTCGTTATGTCTTCGCCGTATTGGTCGGTCGAACGGTCGCGTTCGGATTCCTTTACGAGGCGCAGGCGGATCGTGCCGGAATGCGAGTTGCGGCTGCCGCCGAAACCGCCGCCGCCACCGCCGGCGTTGAACGAATACGACTTGATGTACTGCGGCGGAACGGTATTGCGGGCGAGTTCGAGAATGCGGCGGCCGACGGCGACCGTGTTTTCATAGCGCGTGCCGACAGGCAGTTCGTAAGAGATGCGGAGTTCGCCGGTGTCTTCGGCCGCCATCATCTCGGAACCGAGTGTCGAGAACATCCATGCCGTCGCCGCCATCACGGCCACAGACACAAGCACCACGAGCCAACGGAGGGAAATGGCCTTATCGACAAGTTTGCCGTAGCCCGCTTCGAATTTGAGGAAGATGTTTTCGGACCATTCGACGAAACGCCCATGCCATGTCTTTGCATCCTTGTCGCGCTGGTCCAGGGTGCGGAGCAGGACAGACGCGAGCATCGGCGTGAGGTAGAGCGAGCAGAAGAGAGATGCGCCAAGGGTCGCGGCGATGAGGCCGCCAAGCTGCTTGAACATGATGCCGGTCACGCCCTTCACGAAGATAAGCGGGAGGAACACGACAACGGTCGTGAGCGTGGATGCGACGATCGAAAGCCCCACTTCGTCGGCGCCGAACATCGACGCCTCGCGCTTCTTCGAGCCATTCGAAATGTGCGTCATGATGTTCTCGAGCACGACGACCGCGTTGTCCACCACCATGCCGATCGCGACGGCGAGGGCGGACATGGACATGATGTTGATCGTCCATCCCATCGCGAACATGAAGATGAACGCGATGATGAGGGAGAAGGGGATGGTTAGCGCGATGACGAGCGAAGCGCGGATGTTGCGGAGGAACACCAGCGTCGTGAGGATCACGAACAGGCCTCCCCAGAGTACCGTCGAACTGACGGAGTTGATCGAGCGTTCGATGGTCTCCGATGAGTCGCCGATCAGGATTACCTCGTAGTCGGCGGGAAGTGTCTTCGCGATTTCGTCCATGCGCTTGCGGACGCGCTCGGCGACGGCGACGGTGTTTTCGCCGGAGCGCTTCTGGACCATCATCATCATCGCCCACTTGTCGTTGGTCTCGACGACGCTATCAAGTTCGACGAAGCCGTCTTCTACCGTGGCAACATCGGAAAGTCGCACGAGCGCGTCGCCGTTGCGTTTCACGACCACGTCGCCGATTTCATCCGGATGCGCGAATTCGCCGGGCACGCGGATGGTGTAGTTCACGGAACCGACCTTCAGGTTGCCGGCGGGATCGGTCTGGTTGTCCGCATTGATGGCATTCGCGATATCCGCGAGCGAAAGACCGTATGCGGAGAGTTTCGCGGGATCGAGGTGGATGTGGATCTGGCGCTCGAACCCGCCGAACGCCTCGACCGAGCCAACGCCGGAAACGCGCTTCAGGACATCGACGATTTCGTCGTTTACAGTGTCGTACATGCTCTCGCGGTTTTCGCGCGCGGTGATGCCGTAGAACATGATCGGCATGTTCGAGGTGTTGAACTTGAACATGACGGGATCATCGACATCGTCAGGGAGACGGCGCTTGGCCCGTTCGATCAGGTCTCGCATGTCGTTCGCCGCTTCGCCCAGTTCGGTTCCCCAGACGAATTTGCAGGTTACGCGAGATGATCCTTCGCGGGTGTTGGAGGAGATTTCATCGAGGTCGGTCACGCCGCCGAGCACGCTTTCCATGACGCGCGTGACTTTCGTCTCGATATCTTCGGGACTGGCGCCATCCCAGGTTGTCATTACCGACACCGTGGGACTTTCGATTTCCGGCATCATGTCCACCGGAATCATCGTGTATGAAACGTAGCCAAGGATGAGGATGGCGAAAAACACCATCAGCGCGGTTACGGGTTTCTTTACACCAAGTTCAGAGAGTTTCATGATTAGGTAGGAGGTAAAAGGTAGGAGGTAAAAGGTAGGAGGTTCTGTAACCTGCGAAATGTTTGTCCCCTTGTTTGGTGTGTCGATTGCAATCTGTCGCTTTAGAGTGCGTTCGATTGCGACTGAAAGGGGGCGCTATTGCGCGGCTTCGAGCTTCACGGGGACGCCGTCGGATAGGCGGTGCTGGCCGGCGACGATTATGTCATCGGTTTCCTCAAGACCTTCCAATACTTCGACGATTGCGTCCTGACGGATTCCGAGCTTGACCTTCACGGCTTCGGCCTTGCCGTTTTTCATGCGGTACACTATGCGCTCTTCGACATTGCGGATCACGGCGTCGAAGGGAACGACCATCACGTTTTCGCGGCGGTTGAGGGCGATCGTGCCAGTGGCGTACATGCCGGGGAGGTAACGGCCGTCGTCATTGGGAAGGATCGTCTCGATGCGCACGGTGCGTGTCGCGTCGTCGGCAACAGGGTAGATGCGGGTGAGAAGGCCGTCCACGGGTTGTCCGGGATAGGCGTCGACATCGATCTTGATGCCTGTCTTGTCCAATGCTAGCTGGGCGAAGAGCGTTGTCGGCACAGCCAACTGGAAACGGAGCGGATTGAGCTGCGTGATCGTCAGGACTTTCGTGCCAGCCGCTAGAAGCGTGCCTGGTTCGACATGTCGAGCCGAGACGACTCCATCCATCGGTGCGACGAGCACTGTCTCGTCGAGGTCGATCTGCGCGAGGTCGAGCTGGGCCTTCGCCTGGGCGAGCGAGGCGTTTGCGCGCTCGAGCGAAGCTTCGGCCTGGTCTCGTTCCTTCTCGGTCGCGGTGCCTTCCTTGAAGAGCATTTCCGAACGTTTGAATTCGCGCTCGGCATCCTTGCGCGTCGCTTCAGCGACGGCCAGCGCTGCGGCAGCCGCGGCCTTTTGCGCGGCATAGTCGCGGTCGTCGATCACGGCTATGCGCTGTCCCTTCGTGACCTTTACGCCCTCTTCGAGACGAGTGCCGTCCTCGAGTTCGAGCGAAATGAGACGGCCTCCGACCCGTGCGCTGACATCGACGACGGCCGGCGACGAAAGTTCGCCTGTCTTCACGATTGTCTGCTCGACGGTCGCGCGTGTCGGGTGCGCGGTGCGGACGATGAAAGTGCGGTCTGGACGCTGGGCAAGCGCGATGCTTGCCATTAGGGCTATGCTTGTGATGTATGGGATGTTTTTCATTTGATCAACCTTTGAGAAGATAACAGATAACAGTGAACAGATAACATTGTTTCAGGGCGATATCTGTTATCTGGTGCCCAATGCAACCTCATTAGGCACCATCGTTCCCGTCGCTAGCCTCAGCGCGAATTCCGCGGTGGTAAGATCGTGGAGGGCCTTGTGGTAGTCGCCCATTGCCTCGGTAAGCGCGGAACGGGCGTCCAGCACTTCGATTTGCGTGTTGCGGCCGTTGCGATGC
>JAZQOE010000066.1:0-33617 GCA_045627705.1 Kiritimatiellia bacterium
AGTCATCGACGACAATCACCTCAAGCGGGGCATAGCCGGTGGCGAGTACGCTCTCGACGCACTTTACCGCCATCTCCGCGCGGTTGTATGTCGGGATGACGACCGATACCGATGGTGTCTCGCCGCTCATGTGAAAATCCGCGACTCCGCCCTTATTCTTGTCTGTCTCGACGATCATCTATGGGATGCCCAAAAGCAAATCAGGGGTTAAAGGCTGCCCATGGCCTTGCGGAGGCTATCGAGCAGTTCAACCGTTTCGGGGGAAAGTTCGAACAGCGCATCTTGTCCGCGCAGGCATGCGGAACGCCCGCCATTTTCGGTTGTCCCGTAAACAGTCAATATCTTGCGCTTGTTTTCCTGCTGTCCGAAGAAGATGGCAAGTTCCATCCATTGGGCGGGAGCGTCCGCGGCATCTGCCGGCAACGTCTCGATCGCGGGCTTAAGGGAAATCACACGGGAGGCGGCAAGGGACGAAAGTCCGTTGATCGCCTTATCGACAGCCGCCACATCCGAAATCGCATTGCCATTGTCGCGGACCCAGGCGCCGACGTGATCCCGTTCGATCGTCGCGGAAGCGGAACCATCGAACGACATCGTGACGCCGGTGATTGTTGCGGGATCGATCGACCAGATCGAGGGATCATGGAGCATCCCAAGATCGATCGGGGTTAGAAGCATCGACGGAAAGTTCGTCTGGGGAATCAGGTACAGCTCCTGCGGGGCATTGCCGTCCTCCGGCCCCGCCAAGTCCGCAACCGAAAGCCCGATAATGCCGGCATGGTCGCGGCTGCGAATGACCTTGAGGCGTGAAGAACGGCCGTCGGCGGCGATATCGACCACGCATATCTCTTCGGGATTCGCGCCCTTCCACGCTTCCACGGGGGAATCGGCGGCGACATCGACAACGTTTGTGGAAGGCGACTGGTAGCGGATAATATCCGTGGCCCGAAGGCCGAGGATGCCGTCGAGCAGACGCGATATGCGGGCCTGGTCCGCGAGACCTTCCACAGGGCGGATAAGATGCCATTTCCTGGAATCGCCGGTATCGCGCCGAAGCGAGAAAGACTGTCCTTCGCGACGCAGGGAAAGTGCATCGACAGAGACGAACTTCGATGGGAACACCTGGTGCGACCTCAGGCTCGAAATGGGAGCGAGGGCCAAATCCGCAAGGGTGTTCGTAACGGTTGCGATTGTCTTTTCGTCCGGCGCAAGCGCATGGATGGCGCCGGGGGCGGACGGCACTGGACTGCCAAGGCGCACGATTTCCTCCAAACCACTGGAATCGCGAAGGATGATCCTGATCGACGGCGCGCCGTTGACTGCATCATCGCTGAGTCCATACTGGCTGCGCATGGATTCGGAAGCCTCTTCGTCGGACGCCAGCCGCAATGTTGACGTGAAATCGATTATCCGCGCGGAGCAAACCGAAGACACAAGCGAAGCGACGGCGTCGTTGTCGGCCGCAGCATGGAACGGAAGCACAAGCGACCAATCGCCATCCTTGCGCTGCAGGCGGACGAACTCCGAACCCGGACGGGATATTTCGACGCTGTCCACCTGCTTGGGATCGAAATGCACCAAGGCGCGATCGCGAAGGGCCGATGCGTCGGACGGGATGAAATCGAGGAGCGACGCCGATGTCACGAATATGTCCCCTCCCCCCGCAAACGAAACGAAAAGCTGATTGGTGATCGGGGCGATCGCCCCGATGGCCAATTCACCGGCATTGCCGCCAGAGCGGACGCCTATCGTGGCGAAAGGGGAAGCGAGGCCAAACAAGTCGCGCGAAAGGCCGCGCGTCGATTGATCCCGCACTGTTATGGTCTCGATGATTGGCGCAGATTCAAGGGAATCGAGCAGACGTTGGACAGCGGTATCGTCGGCAAGGTCCCAAAGCCTGGACATCGATTGCGCCTGCGCTGTGTCGGTAGCGTCGGGCGATGGAGAGGCATGCGATGGATTGTCATCGTCGAAATGCCATGATGCGCACGAACGATGGAGCACGTTGATCCATCCGTCGCGGGCGATGACAAGCCTATCCGCCCCATCGAACTGGAATGGGAACAGGCGGTTCGAACTCGCGTTTTTGGAAGCGTTTCCGAAACTATGGACGCGCAATGCGCCGAGAACGATTATCGAGCCGCAAACGGCTGCGGAAAGGATGAGGGTTGTCCTGATCTTTCGCATGGGTTCAATCGCGCGGAGGTAAAGGGCGTGGGGTTGTCCTGCGGTTGCGGGCGAGGACGTACAACGACGAAAGCAAGAGCGTCGAGGCAGGAAGTATCCCGACAGAAAGGATTAGGAAGAGCGCCCAGCTCCTGCGGTCCAGGTCGGGGCGCCTCGGATCCGCGGCGGGGGCGAACGCATCGGCGGCGGCGTTGCTGGAAAGCCAGTCGATGGCATTGAGGAGCAAGTCGCGGTTGCCGTTGCGGCCGCGTTCGAGGGCGGCGTTCGAGCCGAAATGAGAATCGCCTATCACGACGATGCGGGATTCCTTCAGGTCGATGTCCGTGGCGGAGGTCCCGCGCGACGCCGCCGCGGCAACCGGAAGGACGCCAGTGACATCCACGCCCTGGTCGAAGCGGCGCGGGAAGGCATCGGGCGAAGTCTCGCCCCACGAACCCGGCGGTGCGCAGGCGATGGCGACTGTCTTTACAAGGTCGTCGGGGCGGACTGCCCCGGCGCCCGCGCCAACGTCGAGGACTTGCGGAGAAGTGAATACCGCCGCCGCATTATGCATACCATGCACCGCGGGATGGCCGGGGAAGTCGTTTACGACCACCTCGTAGCCAGTCAGCGTGCGTGGGCTGACGGCGGTGAGCGGGCGGAACGTGATCCCATACCTCGCGATGAGAGGTTCTAGGCCGGATGTGCGCCCGCGGTCGGAAAGGAGAAGCAGCCTGCCGCCCTTCGCGATGAAGGAGGCAATGCGCGCGGCCTCGCCATCTACGAGTTCATTGCGCGGACCGGCCATGATGAGGACGTCGCAATCGGATGGCACGCCCTCCGAGGAAACGAGTTCGAGAGTCCGCAGTTCATATCCCTGGCGCCTGATTTCGCGCGCGAGCGTCGAGTACCCGACGAGCGGATCGTAGTCGTTGAAATCGCGCTCGCCATGGCCGACAAGCGCATAGGCGACCGGGGAACGCGCGCAGGCGAGGTTCGCCATCGCGGCGGCGCAAACGGCTTCGCCGCGGAAAGACGTTGGCACGCGCCTTCCTGTTTCCGAATCGACCGTATAGTCGAAGAGATCCTCGACGGAAATCACTTCGGAACGATTGCCATACGTGATGAAGAGCGAATTGACGCGGGCGTCGGACGATTTGAGAAGGTCGGCGGCACGAGCAACGTCGCGATGCGGATCCAGTCGCTCGATGCTGACGTCGCGTCCGTACGAGTGCGCCACGAGCCGGATCGACCGGAGCAGGCGCCGGACACGCGCCGCGCCGAAGTGGTTGCGCTCGACGACAGCGACGATTTTGAGGGAGGAGTCGAGAGAGGCGATTTGCGCGCGTGTGCCGTCATCCAAAACCCCGCGCGCAAATGGCAGCGTGATATCCAGGTCCGGATTGAAGCGGAACAGGATCATGGACAGCACGGTTGTAAGCGCAAGCGCGAGGGCGCATTGGAGGAATGCGTGGAATCCGCCGCCAATGGAACGCCAACGCCGGCGCGAGACGGCGCGGCGCGCCGCATCCGGGCGCGACGACCGGACGGCATCCCTATCCTTGCCCGCCTTTTCCGCTACCGCCATCTTCCAGCCTCCAGGATACGCGTCGCGATGAAGATCAGGCACGAAGTAAGGACCAACCCGACAATCAACGGCATTGGCGGAATATGGCCGAGCGCGCAATCCGCTATCCACGCGCCCGGTCCATCGAACGGCAGCGCGGCACGCCGCATCGGCAGGAACAACTCGGTCGTAAACCACGCCGCGAGCGACGAGCCGCAGATCAGGAGCATAGAACACGCGGCGGCGGCGGGACGGCGGGCGAATGTCGAACAAAGCACGCCAAGCGCCGTGAAAAGCGAGGAATGAACCACGAGAAAGATGCAAGAGCCGATCATCGGCGCCATGCCAAGGCGCAGCGCGCCGTTCGAGAGACGCACCAGGATCGCCAGCGGAATCGCGCCGCACGCAATGGAAAGCCAGACCAGGCGGAGCGCCGCACGGAACTTGCCTTTTACGAGATCGCGTTCGGAAACCGGCGCCGCGAGCAACGTCGCAAGCGTGCCATCGCGGCGCTCGCCGGCGAAAAGGCGCATCGTCGAAAACGCGGCGGTAAACGGAACGATGACGGCCGTGGCAAAGCACCACAGTTGCTCGACGCTGTAGAATTCATCGGCTTCCGTGGTCAGCAGGCAGGCCAGGACAAGCGACGTGGCGCACATCGTCCCCGCGACTATGCATCCGGCGGCGCCAGTGTGGCGCAACACCCGCGTCTCACGCGAACAAATCGCCGATCGGATGCTCATGCCCCGCCCTCCTGCCTTGCGGAAGGCGCGGTGCCACCAGCCGCGCCATCGATTGCCACAGCGGTTTCACCGGCGCGGCAATCGCTCCCGCCCACGTTCGAGAAGAACCAGTCGGCGGGATCGGAACCATCTGCGTCGCGGGAGGACGCGATACGCCCGTGGTCGAGAATAATGAAGCGCGTGCAAATCCTCGACGCAACCGAGAGCAAGTGTGTTGACATCAACACGGCGGCCTTTTTCGCGGCGCCTTCGATGATTGGAAGAACCGCCTTGATCTGCACGGGATCAAGGCCCGCAAGGGGCTCGTCGAGAAGCAACGCATGCGCGGAATGGGAGATCGCGTCGGCAAGCGCGCACCGTACCCTCATGCCATTGGAAAGACTCGACACGCGGGTGTTCTCGACATCCCGCAGGCCGCAACTGCGGGCCGCCGCGCGCGCCCTGGCCGCCGCGCGTTTCCCGGCCAAGCCATACAGCGAAGAACGGAAGCGCAGGTATTCGCCCACTGTCGCCTCGCATGGAAGCGGGCAGCCTTCCGGAAGATAGCCGACGAGCGCGCGGGCGGCGGGGGAGCCATCAAAAAGATCAAGGCCATCGACCGAGACCTCGCCGCCTGTCGGGGCCAGAGTCCCTGACGCCATGCGAAGAAGCGTTGTCTTGCCGGCGCCATTGCGACCGAGCAAGCCCACTATTTCGCCCGGACGGACCGACAACGAAATGTCGTCAATCGCGGCGAGCGGCCCGAAACGCTTCGTCAAATGGCGGATTTCAAGCATTTACCGAGTGCCTCCGTTGGCGAAGCCATGGCCCTATCGCCCGACGGCAAGTCGCTCCGCCAGGCGTTCGGGCAGGCCGGACTTGCGATTTTTATCCATCGCGGTCTCGACATCGTACTGCACGCGGCGGAAGGAAACGGAATGCGTCTTGGGGTTGTAGAGGGCGTATGATCCAAGTGGTATGCCGTCGCGAGGCTGCCCGACGCTTCCGACATTCACGAAGTAGCGGGCGCCAAGCGTCAGCGTGAAATCGGCAGGGGCAAGGCGAGTCACGGCATCGCCATGCATCTTGAAGCAGACCGGCACATGCGTGTGGCCATGGAAGCAAAGCGCCGTGTCCTGCTGGATCATGCTGGCTTCCGCATCTAGGGAATCAAAGACGTATCCCCAGTGTTCCGGCATATCGAGCGTGCTGTGGACAAGCGTCAGCCCCGCCACCTTGCGCGCGTATGGGAGTTCCTTCAACCATGCGACATCGCCATCTCGCAACTGCCGACGCGTCCACTCGATCACCATCGCCGCCATCGGCTGGAAATCGTCGAGGGGTTCGTCGTGGGAACAGTAGCGGTCATGGTTGCCGCAGACCGTGACGCAGTCCAGGCCACGCACCATGTCGATGCACTCGCGTGGATTCGAGTTGTAGCCGATGACGTCGCCGACACAGAGGAAATTCGTCGCAGACTGTGAGCGGGCGTCCTCGACGACGGCGTTCAGCGCTTCGAGGTTGGAGTGGATGTCGCCTAGTATCGCGTAGAGTTTATCCATGGGAGCCGTTCATGCAAGTCCTGCGTCCGACGCTAGCGCAAAAGGGCGGCGGCGACAGGAAGATCCGCGGGTGTGGTAATCTTGAAATTCGGATGCGTCCACTCGACGAGCCGCACCGGTTCGCCGAGCGCCTCGACAGCCGATGATTCGTCGGTGCAGGTCGCGCCATCCGCCGCAAGCTTTTCGAACGCCTTGCGAAGGATGGTGTACTTGAAGGTCTGCGGCGTCTGCGCCAGCCAGAGCTTGGAGCGGTCGATCGTGTGGTCAACCACCTGGCTCTTCTCGACGTACTTCACGGTGTCGATCATCTTGCACGCGGCCACGCCGGAACCGTGACGCTGCGCGGACTTGACTGTCTCCTCGATCAACTCGGGCGTGACAAGCGGACGGGCGCCGTCGTGCACCGCGACGATTGTCGTATCTGGGTCCATCGCGTCCATGCCGTTCTTCACCGAATCCTGACGGCGCGCGCCGCCAGAAATAACGGCCGTAAGCTTGGAAATGCCATAGATGCGGCACATGCTCTTCGCGGCATCGACCTGATCCTTGCGGACAACGAGCACGATCCTGTCGATGGCATGGCACGCCTCGAACGCCATGATGGAATACGCAAGCACAGGCTTGGGCCCAAGGCTCAGGAATGCCTTGTCCATCCCGGTTCCCATCCGCTCGCTCTTCCCTGCGGCAACGATTATCGCTGTTACCATGTTTCATCCTCCCATCGCACCAAGACGCCCGGATATCGAGCGGCAATTAGTGACACGGCGCATAAGCCAATAATAGCGGATATGTCAGTCTGGGTCAAATGGAACAAAGGGCGCACATCATATTCCCAGGCGGCGAACGATGCGTTCCGAGACAGCTCCTGGAACAAGCCCGTTGCGCTCGCGCAGACTGGCCGGACTCCCCTGCCCCACGAACTTGTCGGGCCAGCCGATGCGCAGGACAGGGACATCGATCCCGCGCGAATCGAGCGCTTCCGCAACCGCCGAGCCGAACCCGCCGGCCACCACGCCATTTTCGATCGTGACAAACAGTTTCGCCCCGGAGGTGGCCTGCCCGGCAAGCAGCCCCGCATCGACCGGCTTGATGAATCGAGGATTCACTATGCCGGCATCTATTCCGCGCGCGGCGAGAATCTCGCGGACTTCCGATGCGAGCGGAATCATGTCGCCAAGCACCCACAGCCACACCGTCGCCTTCCCGCCTTCAGGCGCCGCGACGACTTCCGCCCGGCCAAACGGGATTTCACCGAATGAATCGGGAAGCGGCAGCCCCGGGCCGCGTTCCCGCGGATAACGGATCACGCATGGGCCATTGTGCGCGATCGCAAGCCTGAGCATGGCGGCGAGCTCCGGCTCGTCGGCCGGCTGCATGATCGTCAGATTCGGAAGCGCACGCAGCATCGGGATGTCGAAAACGCCATGGTGCGTCGGGCCGTCGCCGCCGACAACGCCGGCGCGGTCGAGGCAGAACACGACCGGCAGATTCTGCAGGCAGGCGTCGTGCATCACGCAATCGACGGCGCGCTGCATGAAGGTCGAATAGAGCGCGACCACGGGACGCATTCCGGAAGAGGCCATGCCGGCCGCGAAAACGGCGGCGTGTTCCTCGCAGATGCCAACGTCGAAGAAACGGTCTGGATAGGCGCGCGCGAAATCCGCAAGGCCCGTGCCCGCACCCATCGCGGCGGTTATCGCGACAATGCGCCGGTCACCCGCGGCAAGCCGCGAAAGCGCTTCGCCGAAGACATGCGAGTATCCTGGCTTGGATTCCAGGATCTCGCCCTTCGCCGGATCGAACGGGCCGACGCCATGCCACAGGTCGGGCGCAATCTCCGCCGCCTTGTAGCCATGCCCCTTGCGGGTCGTGATGTGCACGAGGATCGGACGGTCATAGTCGCGCGCGATGCGGAGCGTCTTCGCGAGATGCGTTATGTTGTGCCCGTCGATTGGCCCGATGTAGCGCAGCCCGAATTCCTCGAAGATGACCTTCCCGGCAAAGAGTCCCTTGATCGCATGCTCGACGCGGTGGTAAACATGCTGCAGCGGTGAAAGGTGGAGTCGATGCGCGACATACTCGATGCGAGCCTTGAGGATGTTGTAGCGGCGGGAGGTCAGGAGACGCCCGAGATAGTGCGAGAGCGCGCCGACATTTCCCGAAATTGACATTTCGTTGTCGTTGAGGATCACGATCAAACGCTTTGTCGCGGATGCCGCGTTGTTCAGCGCCTCGAACGAGATGCCGTTGCTGATCGCCGCGTCGCCCACTACCGCCACTACATGTTCGCCGCCTCCGGAACGGTCGCGTGCGGCAGACATGCCCATGGCGGCGGAAATCGCGGTGCCGGCATGCCCGCCGCCGTATGCGTCGAACTCGCTTTCATCGCGGCGCGGGAATCCAGAAAGGCCGTCGAGCTGGCGAAGCGAATCGAACCTTCCGGCACGCCCCGTGAGCAGTTTCCAGGTATAGGACTGATGCCCTACGTCCCAGACGATCTTGTCGTCCGGCGGATTGAAAACCTTCAAGAGCGCGAGCGTCAGTTCCACCACGCCGAGATTGGCGGCGAGATGCCCGCCCGTCTTGCTCACGGTTTCGATGATGCGCCCGCGAATCTCCTCCGCCAGTTTCTCCAGCTGTCCGTAGTCGAGATGGCGGATGTCTTCGGGACCTTTGATTTTTTCCAGAATGCTTTCCATGGATAGATTGAAGTATCAAGGGCGCAATATCGCGGAGATGCGCCCGTTCGCATTGGGCCGCAATGTGTATTCGGTCGCCTTGAATCCGCCTGGCAGCCAGTAGATGTCGCGGGTTGACGAGGCGTTGCGCGTCTCCACCGAACAAGTGCCCGTGATGATCGGCAGGATAAAGACGGGATCCACCGCCTTGGGCCCGGCATGGATCGCGACATCTATCCCCACGGTCTTTTCGCCGAAGGTGTAGTCGATGTCGTACTTCATCGCATGCACGGAGACTGTCACGCAGTGGTCGGCGACGGTGTTCCGCATCGTGACGTCTGTCTCGAGGCAGCTTGCGTATTTCCTCCCGTCGATTTTCATCTCGAGACGCGGCAGCAGCGACGAATGGGGCATGCCGCCTATCGGCGGCTGCATGTTCAGCGGTTCCACAAAAGCGTACTCGTAGGTCGATCCAGCGATGACTGCGCCCAGGTCACGGTGGAATAGGACCGACATGGTGCCGCCAGACGGATGCGACGTGCCATCGCGGAAAATGCGCGAGACCGCATCATTCGCGGTCACCGTGGCATGGAATGGACCGATGGCGATCTTATACGTGTCGAGTTCGGGATAGTGGCGGCAATGGATTGCTGGTTCCTCGCAAGGTAGCGGCAGGTCGCGCGAAGCCATTGCCGGCGTGCCGAATCCAAACTGGATCGCATCGGCGAGGGCGACCGCATGGCACAGCGAATGGTGCGTGCATGGCGGGAGGCCGAGCTTGCGGTAGCGACGCCCCCCATAAAGCATCCCGTCATGCGAGCATGCCGCGAGAAGCGCGAAATGGCGGCGCGCCGCTTCCTTGAATACGGGGTCATAGTCCCGAAGAAGCGTCAGCGCGCCAAGGCATCCATCGGAAGTCCTGCTGCCGTAGTAGGTCCACTTGATGTTGCGGTTGCCAATCGAATTGTCGATCGCGCCGTCGGGGAGCATGAACTCGAGATTCGCGCGGAAGACTGCGGCGATACGCTTGAGCAATGACTTGTCGCCCAGCGCATCCGCGGCCTCCGCAAGGCATGGGAGCGTTTCTTCCAAATTGTAGCCGAGATCGATGTTGCGGCACCCACGCGCTGTCACGGCATCGTGCGAACCGCCCTCGCCCGCAATGAAGCCGTTGTCGGAAGCATGCGCCAGGCAATAGTTGAAGGCGTGGCGCGATTCCGCGAGATAGGCTTCGTTGTTGAAGAGCGAACCGCTCAAGGCCAGGACGCATGCGGCCGCGGCATTGTAGTTTATGTTCGTGCGGATCTTCGCCGGAAGGCGGAAATTCTCGAACACCCAGGCCGCTTCGGCACGCAGCCTTTCCTCGACTCGCCTGCGCAATTCGGCATCCATGGCGTCGCCGCAGGTACGCAACGCCTTCGCATAGCCGATCGCGGAAAAAGTCGTGATGCCAGTCCACGTGCTATTCAGGTCATTGTATGCGGCGCCATTTGGCTGGAGGACCCTGTTGTGCCAGCGGAAGACGGCAAGCGCGGCGTCAAGCCATCTCTGCTCGCCTGTGCGCTTGAAGAAATACATGAATGGATAGAATGCGTTGTCCGCGCGCCCATGGATGACCGAGCATGCCGGGCAAAGGAACGCGCCGTCATGCGGCGATCCATAGCCCTTTATCTGCAGGCGCAACAGGCCCTCGCACCAGCTTTTCAAAAGCTCTTCCGCGGAAACGCTTGTTTCAGACATACCGCAATGTATTCCTTGCATCCTGTAATCAAACGGGGACGGCGCACCGTGCCGTCCCCGTTGGAATCCGCCGTTATCGAAGGAAGAAGATCGTGCCGTTGCCTGCGGGATCGAACTCGCAGGCTCCGATATCGACGGTCGCCGCACCGGAGCGCCTGCCGTCCATGACTCGCTCGGCGAAGAGGATGTCGCAGTCGCCGATGTCTCCCATGATCGAATTGTCGCCGGCGTCGATGAGCGGGCTGGACGAACGCGGACGGTAGTCGCCGGCCGCCGCATTGCGGAAGCGTGGGTCGGCAAAGACGACATTCGAGCTGATGTTCGTGGAGTAAAGCGCGGAGACGCCGGGATTGAAGAGGTTCACGTTGGCAAGCACGACAGGGACGTTATCGGTGGGTGTGATGCGGGAAAGATAGTTGAAGTCGCTCGCGACAGTGTTGTAGATGTAGGAGGTATTTACAATGTTGTTGTAGTAGTGCCCGATTACAGCCGGGACAGCATCAAAGGTGCAGTTGACGAGGTACGGCGTGCAATTGTAACCGCCGAAACACGGGCAGTTATTATTGCTACGGATGTCACGGAAGACCGAGTTGTAGATGTACGAACCATCCTTGTCGCCTGTCACCGCGATCAAAGAAACACGATAGCAGGCGGTACCCGTCGTAGAATCAATGTCGATGTCGGAGAAGCGGCAACGATTGAAGATCGGCGTGACGCTGCCGCTGAAGCGGAAAATGCCTTGCGCCGTACCACCGGCAGGCTTGCCAGTCGCCGCAATCCGCTCGAAGCGGGTGTCAAGCACCCTAATCGACTTCGCGGAGTCGAAGAGACCCTTGTTGTCCAGGGTCGCCGTAGTGGCGAGGTCGTGGAAGAAGCAGTTTGTCATGGTGAGCATCGAGGTGCCCGAAGTGATATAGAAGGCGCGCTGCAGGATCGAGGTGGTACAGGAGAACTCGACGCCATTGAGGACCGTTCCGCCATTGCGGCGTATGTTGTCCATTCGGAGGATCGAGGTCTCATCGGTCGCATACGGGCCATCGACAACGCCAGTGACGAGGCAATCCTCGATCTCGCCGCCCCAGTATCGTGTGCGGATGGCGGTCGTCTGCGCGTTGCGCACGACAAGGTGGCGGAGCGCGCCGTGGTCGATATTGCCGGGATCGGCATCGAGCGTGCCGAGGATAAAGGCGGGAGCCGTGCCATCGGGGTCGATGATCGAGGTATCGGCCGTGGTGCCGAGCGGACCGCGCATGCCGCTCACTTCGATGCCCGGAGCGACGACGATCGGGAATGTCTCGACACTGTTGGTCGTGTAAAGGCCGGGCGAAAGCTGGAGTGATTCGCCGGCGGCGAGAAGCGAGAGGCCGAATGTAATTGTGCGGATTGGATCCTGTTCGGTGCCCATGCCTGTCGAATCGCTGCCGTCGGGAGAGACCCAAAGCGGCGCGACATAACCGGCGAGTTCGATGACGATGGATGGAGCGCCCGACTGGGCGAAGACGAATCCGTTGTCGAGGGTGAGCCGGACAGACGCCAGGCCAGCAGTGCCGCCCGTGAGGCGGAACACGCTGCCGGCATTGTTTGCGCCGGCCTGGATCACGGGCGAATCAGCGCCCATCCAGACGATCGTACCGGACCCCTCGGAAGAGAGTTGCTCGACCGAAATGGCGATGTCGGCAGGCGCGATGAAATCGGCGGACGGAAGCGAAAGCGTCATGTCGCGGGTTACACCTTCGCGCAGGAATGTGCGGAGTCCATAGTTGCCGAGATCGACTGTCTTGGACGAAAGCAGCACGCCGAAGCAGAGGTCTTCGAGCGACCCTTGGGCGTCGGAGACCACAATCTCGAGCATCGATCCTGACTCCGCGGGAAGCGGATCGGCGACCGTGACCTCGATGGTGTTTGTGCCGTTGCCGTCGGGGAAGAGGATCGAAGCGGGACCCGTGACTCCTTCGGGATATGCGATGTTGGCAGTGATAGCGCTACGCGCGGCCACAGGCTCGATCCACACATCGATCGGGAGGGTCTGGCCTGGGAAGAAACCGAATGAATTTTTCGCGATAGCGAAGCGCGCTCCGTCGCTGGGCTTGAACTCGTATGCGCCGATATCGATCAGCGCGGCGCCATCGTTGTCGCCGTCGATCACGCGCTCGTTCCCATCGAGCGAACCAAGCCCTGGATCCTTCAGCGTATAGCCGGCATCGACAAGCTGGCTGAATGGCTTGAGCTGGAAGTTGCCAAGCGCGGGATTGCGGTAGCATGGGTCGTAGGAAGTGATGCCGCTACTGTTGGCGGCATCGTATCCCTCGCCGGCCGGGGTGTCGCTGACATTGCAGCTGGTGGCGTAGAGAAGCGAACTGCGAGTCGTGAGCGCCGCGCATGAACTGATGCTGCAGTTGTATGCGTATGCCGCTACCTCGGTGGTCGGATACGGGTTCGGACGGAACACGGCGCAGTTGCAGCCATGGATGGTCGCATTGCGGGGTTGCGGGCGCGATGCATAGCCTGCAAGGATCGCGGCATAGTCGCCGGGGCCCATCGCGATGTCGTACACCAGCGAATTGCTCAGGTAGAAGTAATTGACCGTTTGCGGCGCGAAAAGGAATTCCGCGTTGTCGAAGGCAAAGTGATGGAAGATGCAGCGATCGATGCGGATGGTCTTCGAAGTATGGCCGAAAAGGAAGAAACCGGCGCGACCATGATTGCCGCCCGGAGCGGAGAAATCCTCGAATGTGGTGTCGGTGCAAACCACGGCCCAGGAATCGCCATCGATCCCAGATGGGGCGGCGATATGGATGTTGCCGCTGCCGGAGATTGATGCAGTCCTGGTCGAAATGCCGGAGAAAAGGCTGTTGGTGATTTCAAGCGTGCCGCCAGCAGGGCCAATGAGCGTCATGAGACGGCGCATGTTCGTGTCGATGTTTGTGACGACGAGCCCATCGAGCGAAAAGTCCGCGACGGTTGCCGACTTGTAGTAGATGATCGCGGCATTGTCGTCGTCGGCGGCCTTGGCATCCTCGGCGAGGCCTGTCAACTCGCAATCCTTGATCCTGCCCTTCCACGCCCCGTTAATCGTCACGAAACTGTTCGAGGCATTGCGAAGCGAAAGGCCGGAAATCGTGGCCCAATCGGCAATGTTCGCGGATGGCACACTTACAAGGGCGTAGGATTTTTCACCATCGACAATCGTGCGGCCGATGCCCGCGCCAACGATCGAGACGTTATCGGGAAGCGCGAGCGGGAGTGTCTCGCCAAGTGCGGCGGAATAGGTGCCCGCGGCGACATACACCGTGGACGGGAGACCCGAGGCGAGCGCAGCCGACTTGGCTTCGGAGATCGCATGGGTGATGGTGGCGAACGGCGCTTCGGGGCGGCCTGTGCCGGTCTCGTCATCGCCAACTGGGGCGGGCGCCACATGTTTGTCGAGGTAGCACGAAACCGAAACGGGAACCTGGACCGATGCCGAAACGCCAGCCATGTTCACGACAGTGTAGGTCACGTTGGTTGGCCCATAGACGCGCGATGGCGTCACTGTGCGCAGGAAGATGCCTGTCGGGTCGGTCGAACCCGCCTCGATATCCGCCGTGGTTATTTCGACTCCATTCGCCGCATCCAGAACGACCGAAAGCGGATTGCAGGCGATCTGCGGCGCGGCCGTGACATACTCCATCGTGGCGGAAGTCGAATTGGTTTCGCCATTCCCGCGGGTCCAGAAGGTAATCGAGAAATCTCCCGGGGCGGGAGGAAGCTCCGCGATTGAAATCCGCGCTGGTGGATTCTGCGGATCGTATGCGAGCCATGCGGCATCGGAAAGCGCGTCTGGGGAAGTGCCGAGCGTGGCCTGGTACTCGGTGGCGTCGACAAACGTTGGGAGCGACGTGACATTGAAGACATTCGTGCAGGTGTAGAGCGAGGAACCGGTTACGGCATTGACGACTCCCATGCCTGCGCGATCCTTGAAAACCAAATCCGATGCACTCACCCATTTCGCGCTGCTTGCGAGGGAGTCCTTGCTATTGTACGCCTGCGCATCGTTTCTGTTCGGGGTGGAATCGACTGCCGTGATGCCCGAGCCATCATCCATCTTCCAATAACCAAGCAAACCCGGTTCATCGCCATTCAGACGGTACTCGAAATTGTTCGCGATCTGCACATCCGAGCGGGCATAGTCCCAGATGCGGATGTCGGACATCTGACCCTTGAAGAAACGGTCTGTGTTCGAGTAGGTGACGGTGCCGCCAAATGCCATGCCGCCGGCGCCGTTTTTCGTCATCGAGACAGTCGTCGAATAAGCGTGGGCGAGAACGCCGTTGGTATAGATTTCGCCATGCCCGTCTGGACCGCCCGTCCACGACGCCGCGATATGAGTCCACTTGTTCTTGGGAAGTGTGAATGGGGTCCTGCCATGACTGTGCGTATCGCTTTCATCGAGTGCATTGAACGTGGCGGTAAAATCGTACGATGCGGAGGAATCCAAGAGGCCCGTCCACCAAAAGCCCTTTCCGATGGCGCTGGTGTTGAGTGGACCGCGCGAGATGTGCAACGTGTACGTCGATGGGCTGGCCGTGGGCTTCACCCAGTACTCGATCGTCATCGCGGAGAAATTCCGCTGGAACACGCGCGATTCCTGCGTATTGCCGTCGGGAACGTAGAAACGGTATGTACCATCGAACGAGAGTACGGTCTCAGCGAGGGAACTTGCAGCAAACGCCGTCGTCAACACGGCAACCATCGTAGAGCAAACAAACCTAGTCATCATGATGAAACGATTCTACTATGGTGGATGTTGTTACGCAAGTTGCAACGCGAAGTCGAGAGCCGCGGCTACGACTCAAGGTGCGAGAGCGGCGAGTGGCCGACCGCATAGACATTGAAGCCAATGTCGTAGTGCGCGCGGTGGTCGATGCAGTTGCGGCCGTCGAAGATGAAGGCCGGACGGCGCATGGAGGCGAAGACCTTCGCGTAGTCGAGTTCGCGATAGTCCTTCCACTCGGTGAGCACGGCGACTCCATCGGCGCCCGCGCAAGCCTTGTATGGATCGGATTCGTAGATGATGGCGTCGCCAAGATCGGCGAGGTCCTTCTTCGCATTGGGAAGCGCCTTGGGATCGCACACTACGACCTGCGCATGCTCTTCGACCAACTCGCGCGCGATGCGATTCGCGGGGGTCTCGCGGGTGTCGCCGGTGTCGGCCTTGAAGGCGAAGCCAAGCAGTGCGATGCGCTTGCCGGCCACGGTGTTGAACATCGTCTTCACCATGTTGCCGACAAAGCGATCCTGCTGGTGGTTGTTGATCGTGACGACATGCCGCCAATAGTCGGCGACTTCGTGGAGGCCGTATGTCTCGCAGAGGTAAACAAGATTCAGGATATCTTTCTTGAAGCACGACCCGCCGAAGCCAACGCCCGCATGGAGGAAGCGCGGTCCGATACGGGAGTCCATGCCGATTGCCCTGGCGACCTCTTCGACATTCGCCTCCGTCGCCTCGCACAGCTCGGAAAGCGCATTGATCGAGCTTACGCGCTGCGCGAGGAATGCGTTTGCGGCGAGCTTGGAAAGTTCGCTCGACCAGACATTCGCGGTAAGGATGCGTTCGCGCGGGACCCACGATGCGTAGAGATCGACAAGCACTTCGACCGCCGCGCGGCCTTCGGGCGTCTCCGCGCCGCCGATAAGGACGCGGTCGGGATTCGCGAGGTCTTTCATCGCGGTTCCCTCTGCAAGAAATTCGGGGTTCGAGAGGACTTCGAAGTGGACGCCCTTGTCGCCCGAACGGAGAATGCGCGCCATGGCGGCCGCAGTGCGGACGGGGAGCGTGGACTTCTCGACGACTATCTTGTCAGAGGTCGAGTTCGCGAGAATCTGCCGCGCTGTCTTCTCCCAATACTGTAGGTCGGCGGCGCAACCGGCGCCATGGCCGAAGGTCTTCGTTGGGGTGTTGACGCTCACGAAGATGATATCGGCTTCCTGGATTCCCTTATCGACATCCGTCGAGAAAAAGAGATTCCTGCCACGGCATGGCTTCACGACATCGTAGAGGCCAGGCTCGTAAACGGGCAGTTCCTCGGAGTTCCATGCCGCAATGCGCGCAGGGTTGATATCGACAACCGTGACACGGCAGTCAGGGCACTTTGCGGCGATCATCGCCATCGTGGGGCCGCCGACATAGCCGGCGCCGATGCAAAGGATGTTCTTCTTCATGGGAGGCAAGGGGGAGTAAGAGGTAATAGGTAAAAGGTGTGAGGTAAAAGGGATGAGGTTTTGAAGCGGGCGGGGTCAGCATTCAAAGGCGCGGTAGGCGGACTCGATCTCGTGGAGTTCGGAACGGAATGTTTCGTCGTCGAGTTTCGAGAACTCGCGCAGGAAGGCGATGGGTCCAACGGCGCGAACGCGGTTCAGCACATCCGGATCGGTAGGATACGGATTGCCCTGGTCATCGGTGGCGTCGAAACGCAATGCCGCCGCGATGCCCTTGCAGATTGGACGCGTGTCGCCACCGGTCTCCTTCACCAGACGCAGGCCGCCGATGAAGCGGTCGCCATCGGCGAGCTTGCGCTTGAGGTCGCGGCCAACGCGGAAAACGGTGTCGCCCAGCGCGCGGTTGCGGAAACGCCGCAGCAAATCCTCGACATGATCAGTTTGGCTCGCCTCTGTGAACTCGCCGGGATAGCGCTTCATGAGCGCTTCCGCAGTCGCCATCATCGCGGCGCGCGTCGGCGCGAGCACTTCTGGATCCTCGATCGCGTCGCATATAAGCCTATGTCCGCGCCGCGCTCCAAGACATGCGCATATCGCGTGGCCGAGGTTGTGGATGTAGAGCTTTCGATCGACATACGCCGCAAAGTTCGAGTGGAGTTCGAGACCTTCGATTTCGGGGACCGGGCCGACGAAAGCGTTGCGGTCCGCGATGATCTTGTTGTACGCCTCGCCCCAAACTTCTATCGGGTCGCGCTCGCGCACCTCGGCCGGCATGACGGGCACCATCTTGCCGATGCTCGTAGCGACGAGTCCGATGTGGCCGTCGATGACAGCGCCTTCGGGCATTGCCGCCGCGAGATGGCCTCGTGCGATTTCCGCGACGCCATGGAGGTTTTCGCAGAAGATGATCGAGACAGGGCGTTCGCGCTTCGCGAGAATCGGGGCGATCGCCTTCATCACGAGCGGCAGCACATTTGCGCCTACAGCGGTGCCAATCAAGTCGGCGTTCAAGACCGCATCTTCAAGTGCCGCGGGTTCCTTTACATTGTTGAAGGCCGTAACTGGCTTGACGATCGTCTCCGCCGGCTGTCCGGGCGGAAGGTCGCCCTTTACGACGACCTTGTACTCGCCGCGCTCGCGCAGCGCATTAACGAGGACATCGGCGGCATCGGCGAATACGACGTCATAGCCCGCGCGCGAAAAAATCGCACCGGCAAGCGAACGCCCGATGTTGCCCGCACCGAACTGGAGAAATAGCGGACGCCTTGTATCGCCCATGGTTGCGCTTCCTTTCTTGATGCCCTTGCAATGGCACGTGTTGAAATTATCGGTAACTGCGGTGCAGGGGAACGCCGCCCTAGCGGTTTGCGTAGTTGCGTTCGAGCCACTTCAGATAATCACCGGAACGGACGGAATCCACCCATGCCGTGTTCGTCAGATACCACTTCACGGTCTCCTCGAAACCGGTATCGGCGTTGTGCGACTGCTTCCAGCCGAGGTCATGCTCGAGCTTCGAGCAATCGATCGCATAGCGCTGGTCGTGTCCGAGGCGGTCCGCCACATGCGTAATAAGCGATTCGCGAGGTGCGCCGGACGGAAGCGCCGGGGCGAGTCTATCGACAAGCGCGCAGATACGCTTCACGACTTCGATGTTACGCAGTTCTGAACGCCCGCCGACGCAATATGTCGAGCCGAGTTCAGCGCGCGTCATGACTGTCCATATCGCCGAGCAATGGTCTTCGACATGCAGCCAGTCGCGGATGTTCAGGCCTTCGCCATAGACGGGAAGCACCTTGCCCTCAAGCGCATTGAGGATCATAAGCGGGATGAGCTTTTCTGGGAACTGATACGGACCGTAGTTGTTCGAGCAGTTCGAAATGGTCGTGGGCAGACCGTAGGTGTCGTGGTAGGCGCGAACGATGTGGTCCGAGCTGGCCTTCGACGCCGAATAGGGCGAGTGCGGCTGGTACGGAGTTGTCTCGGAGAAATAGCCAGTGGGGCCAAGAGAGCCGAACACCTCGTCGGTCGAGACATGGTGGAAGAGCACCAGCCTGTCGCCGAGTTCGCGCGCGGCCTGGAGGAGATTGAAGGTGCCGACGAAGTTCGTCTGGATAAAATCATCCGGCGAAACAATCGAGCGATCGACGTGCGATTCTGCGGCGAAGTGCGCAATCGCGTCGATGTCGTAATCGGCGAATGCCTTGCGGATCGCGGCGGGATCGCGGATGTCGGCATGGACGAACACATAGCGGTCGCCATACTTCGCGGCGATGTCCGAAAGCGACTCGGGATTGCCGGCGTAGGTAAGCGCGTCGAAGTTTACGATACGCCCGGCGAAATCAGTCTTCTCGAAGACATAGCGGATGAAATTCGAGCCGATGAAACCGGCTCCACCGGTCACGAGCAGGTTTGTGAACTTACGCATTCTTGATCTCCTCTTTCCAAGTTGGTGCAACTATCGCGGCGAAGGCATCGACATCCTCCTCCCACGGCAGCATCACGTCGAGGCCACGCGCGCGGAGTGCGGCATTGTCGAGAATCGAATTGGCGGGACGGTGCGCCGGCGTCGGGTATGCCGATGTCGGGATGGGGTCGGGCATGCGCTTCATGCCGGCCGCGCGAAGGAACCTGCATGCGAAATCATGCCATGTGCAATGGCCATGCGACGTAGCATGGTAGAGTCCAGGATGGAAATCCTCGAGCAAACGCGCGATCTGGCGCGCAAGACGTCCTGACCATGTCGGCGAACCATACTGGTCTGCGACAACGCGAAACGGCATTTCCGGCGGACGCATCGCAAGCTTCAGCATGGTACGCGGGAAGTTATTTCCGCTTGCGCCGTAAAGCCACGCTGTGCGAAGTACCGCGCCGTTTGGAAGCGCGAGCACGGGAGCTTCGCCGGCTAACTTCGTGCGGCCATAGACGCTCTGCGGATTGGTTTGGTCGGTCTCGACGTATGACTCCGGGACAGGCTTCGATCCATCGAAGACATAGTCCGTGGAAATGTGGACCATCTTCGCGCCGGCCTTGCGGCATGCGTCGGCGAGAACGGCGGGGCCACGCGCATTGACCTTCTCGCACAGATCGGCATGGCTTTCAGCATCGTCAACGCGCGTGTATGCGGCGCAGTTCACGACGCAATCGGGCTGGAAACGATCGAACCAGTTCCACACCGAAGTTGCATCGGTAATATCTATATCGGGCAAATCGACGCAGCACAACTGGTGCACCGCGCCCAAAACCGCCTGGCAATCGCGTCCAAGCTGTCCATTCGCCCCTGTTACCAAGATTTTCATGTCATTGGCAATTGAATCATTTTACGTATTTATATTCAATGGAAATAGGCGATGGATTGCCATGTTTTACCCTTAAAATGGTGTTCGTTGTTTACTTAAATAGTCCATTTAAGAAGCGTACTTCCCAAATGAACCCCTATTCGCCAGCGGGATATTCATATCGGGTTGAAGGGAATGAACTGCTCGTCTTTGCGGAGATAGAGGGGATGATGCGGATGGCCCGCTTTCGAAAGGTTGCCGGCGCGAACCCATCGGGCGCCGAAATCGCGGCCGGCCGCGACAAGATCCGCGACGCATGCGCGGAGATAGTCGCGCTTCTCGATTACTGCGCCCCACGCGGCCCAGACGGTGGGTGGCATCCCCGCATGTGCGAGCATCCAGCGGAATGCGGCGAGGTTTTCGGCATGAAGCCGAGGATCGATGGTTTTATCCATGTCGTCAGGTCGTGTCGCGCGCTGGGCATAGACATTCAGCATCATCCATGAGTCAAAGCCGTTCGCGGCGGCAATGCGCGAAACTGACTTCAGCGTATTGTCCAGATCGCCTGGTTCCGCAGTGGAAGGATTTACACCAAGGCAAATCAATGGCCTGTTCCCTCTCACTCCGAGAAGATAGCGGTAATCGCGATACGTGTCCGGCACGTACAGCCAGCGATCGCGGTCGTATCCTCCAGTGCGCGACTGTTCTTCCGCCAATGCTTCGGCAAATGGCTGTACGGACTGGGACCGAATGGATGAGGAAGGGATGTGCATGGGCGTTAAATAATGTCGCCCGACTTCAAAGCCGTCAAGGAAATACCAAGTTCGCGATTGCTTAATATGTGCGGGAGGATTAAATTTATGGTGCATCCGCGCGTGTATTCGGCACTCGCGGCCCGCCACAATCTATGGAGAAACGATTCCAATGAAGAAGACAGTCGCCCCATCCTATGCCATCGGCGTTGACTATGGAACAAACAGCTGCCGCGCGTTGCTCGTTGACACACGCGATGGTTCGGAACTCGCCACTCACGTCTTCCCATACCCCACGGGCGATGCGGGAATCATCCTTGACCCTAAGGATCCGAATGTCGCGCGTCAGAATCCCGCAGACTATGTCGAAGGTTTCATCACTTGCGTGAAGTCGGTCGTCAAGCAGGCCAGGAAAATCAAGGGCTTCGATCCCGAAAACGTCGTCGGCATCGGCGTGGACACCACGGGTTCGACCCCGATTCCAGTCGATGAGAAAGGCTGGCCGCTGGCGATGACGAAGAAGTTCGTCAAGAATCCCGCCGCCCATGCGTGGCTTTGGAAGGACCACACTTCCTTTGCCGAGGCCGCCGCGATCACCGCCGCCGCGAAAAAGGCGAATGTCCCGTACCTCAAGAAGTGCGGCGGCACCTATTCGAGCGAGTGGTTCTGGTCGAAGGTCTGGCACTGCAAGAAGGTCGCGCCAGAAGTTTTCAAGGCCGCCTATTCATGGGTTGAACTCTGCGATTTCGTTCCCGCATACGTTACTGGCAAGCTCGATCCCGCCACCATGGCGCGCAGCGTTTGCGCCGCGGGTCACAAGGCGATGTACGCCGAGGCATGGGGCGGCCTTCCATCGAAGGAATTCCTCAAGAAGCTCGACCCCGATCTCGCCGCGCTTCGCGACCGCCTCTACACTCCCGCGCAGGTCAAGCCCTCCGACCAGGTCGCCGGCTTCCTCACCGAAGAAGTCGCGAAGGAGACAGGACTTCCGCAGGGCGTGCCCGTTGCCGTCGGAGCGTTCGACGCCCATCATGGCGCCGTGGGCGCGGGCATCAAGCCCGGCCGTCTCGTGAAGATCATCGGCACGTCCACATGCGATATGCTTGTGGCCGATGCGAAGACGAAGGTCCCGGACATCCCGGGCATCTGCGGCAGCGTCCCTGGCTCGGTCGTTCCAGGCATGACGGGCCTCGAGGCCGGCCAATCCGCAGTCGGCGACATCTTCCTCTGGTTCGCCAACCACCTCGCGCCAGCCGCGTACACGAAGTCCGGCAACGCAATCGCGAACATGGAGAAGGAGGCGGCGAAGACGAAGCCAGGCGAAAACGGTCTTGTCGCGCTTGACTGGAACAACGGCAACCGCACGGTCCTCGTCGATCCGATGCTCGGCGGATTGCTTGTCGGCCAGACGCTCCACACCACCGCCCCCGAAATCTATCGCGCCCTTGTCGAGGCCACGGCCTTCGGCGCATACACAATCATCCGTCGCTTCGAGGAGCACGGAGTGAAGGTGAAGGAAGTGGTGAACTGCGGCGGCATCGCCGAGAAGAGCCCATTCACTATGCAGATTTACGCCGATGTCTGCAACCGCCCCATGCGCGTGAGCCGTTCGGCGCAGACATGTGCGCTCGGTGCAGCGATCTTCGGCGCGGTCGCCGGTGGCGCGTTCCGCGATACAGCGGCCGCGCAGAAGGCGATGACAGGCGTGAAGGACGTCTGCTACCGTCCGATTCCCGCGAACGTGAAGGTCTATGCCGAGCTTTACAAGCTCTACCTTGCGCTTCACGACGCATTCGGCCGCACCGGCAAGCACCCTGATCTCGAGCCTGTCATGAAGAAGCTCATCGAGATCCGCGCAAAGGCCCGCAAATAAAGGCTTGGACCGATATGCTGGAAAATCTTAAGGAAGAAGTCCTCCAGGCGAATCTGGAGCTTGTGCGTTCGGGACTGGTCGTGCTCACGTGGGGCAACGCCAGCGGCATCGACCGCGAAAAGGGCCTTGTCGTGATCAAGCCCAGCGGCGTGGCCTACGACAGGCTCACGGCCGCCGACATGGTGGTCGTCGATCTTGACGGCAACCCCGTCGAAGGCTCGTTGCGTCCGTCGTCCGACCTCCCGACACACTTGAAACTCTACCGCGCATGGCCGGAAATAGGCGGCGTGGTCCACACTCATTCTCGCCATGCGACATCGTTTGCCCAGGCCCAGCGCGAGATTCCGTGTCTCGGCACGACCCATGCAGACCACTTCCACGGCCCGGTTCCCGTCACGCGCATCCTTACGCCTGACGAAGTGAACCGCGCGTACGAGGCGGCGACCGGCGATGTGATCATCGAACGCTTTGCCGGACTCAATCCAGTCCACGTGCCGGGAGTGCTTGTCGCGAACCATGGCCCATTCACGTGGGGACCGTCCGCGCGCGTCGCCGCGCAGAACGCGATTGCGCTCGAGGAAGTCGCCGCGATGGCGATCAACACCTTCGCGCTTTCGCCGAACCAGCCGCCGATTCCCGGGCATGTGCTCGAGAAACACTTCAGCCGCAAACACGGCCCAAAGGCGTACTACGGACAGAAGTAGGCGGCAGACCATAGCGAAAAACGGCGCGCCGTTTTTTCAAGAAGTCCCCAAACGAGGGAAAGCAATGTCAGAAGCAATCGCAGTAAACCGCTACATCGACCATGCCGTGCTCAAGCCAGACATGACGCCCGCCGATGCGGAGAAGCACATCGTCTCGGGACTCGAATACAACGTCCGCACCGTCTGCGTGCGCCCATGCGACATCCCGCTCGCCGTCCGCCTTTGCGCCGGCACCGATACGGATGTCTCGTGCGTGCTTTCCTTCCCGCATGGCTGCGCGCTTTCGGCGAGCAAGGTCGAAGAAGCGAAGCGCTATGTCGATCTCGGCGCGAAGGAAATCGACATGGTCGCCAACATCGGCTGGGAACGCGCCGGCCTTTGGGCGCAGTTTGGCGCCGACGTGCATGGCGTCGTCGAAGTCGCCCATGCCGCGAACGCGCTCGTGAAGGTCATCCTCGAGACATCGTATCTCACGGTCGAACAGATTACGGCCGCGACCGAAGCCGCGGCTGCGGCGCAGGCGGACTTCGTGAAGACATCGACTGGCTTCGCCTCTGCCGGCGCAAGCGAGGATGCCGTAAAGGCGATGGTCGCCGCGTCGAAGGGCCGCATCGCGGTAAAGGCCTCCGGCGGCATCCGCACGCGCGAGCAGGCGCTCCGCTTCATCGAAATCGGCGCGACGCGTCTCGGCGTAGGCTCCACGACCACTCCGGTTCTTTGCGCATGCTGATTTCCATCCACACAGACAATAAACACAGGACTGAACAAAAAATGAAGCTGCACAAGCTGATTACATTCACGGTAACAACTGCGGCATGCGCTGCACTTGCCATGCCTGCGGTTGCACAGGAGTCATATTCCTACAGTGGCGATTCATCACTCGCCTCCGGCTGGGACGAATTCTACGAGGACTACATTCAAGACCGTCTTTCCATCGGTTTAAGGGTCTCGACATTCAGGCTCAAAGATGCGACACGCCCAGCCGATAAAATGGGCGGACGTACTTTCGTGGGTTTTCTCAACAAGCTTGAGGAAGAAGACGATACAAATGTATATCCTACCATCGCCTGGTGGATCTGCCCATATCTCGCGCTTGAACTGACTTATGACAAGGTCGAAGCAAGCACTTGGAACTATGATCCTTTGCATCCTTCGCTACATACGACGACTGATGGAAACATCAAGTTCAGCGGTCCAATCATGACCTTGCGTGGACAGTACCCATTCCTTGAGAACCGAATTATTCCATACATCGGCATTGGCATTGCCCCATGGTCTTGTAGCTTCAACGAATCAGAGAAGTGGTTCACTCGTTCAGATGGGATGCACCGTGTAATGGAGGTCAATGACGATGTCGGTCTTGCGCTTACCGCCGGTGTGGGTATTAGGCCAATCCGTCATCTCGAAATCGAAGCCATGGTTCGCTATCTCGATGTTAGCACCGATGCTGAATTCTGGTATATGCGTGGCGGTATCCACCGAGGCCCAATTGCAGGATCTGGCGAATTCACCCTTGAGCATATTGCCTACGGCCTTGCCGCAAGCTATGTGTTCTAAACCGCATAAACGGGGACAGACCACGTTTTGCCGATTGCCTTTCATGCTTAATCGGTGGTAGCATAGCAACATCGTAGGAAGCTTTTGTCAAACCAACAACCCGACAAGGATTCAACCATGAAACCAGAAGTTCGTCCAGATTTCGCGAAGCTCGCATCGACTCCGCGTTCCTTCCAGGATGCCGACCAGCGTCTCGTCGGCGCCCTTCCCGCAATCGCGATCACGCCCGTCGCCGATGGCCGTCCCTACGCCCATGACGTCAACGTCGAGAAGACATGGCGCATGGCGGAGAAGGTTTACGACATCATCAAGGCCCACGTGCGCTATCCCGATGGCACGCCCGTCCGCGTGGTCGTCGCCCCCGAAATCGTCTATGGGCCGCGCTCCGGCGCACGCGCCCAGGCCTACTATTCCACACAGGCCGTCTGCGCTAACATCTGGGTCGCCCGCTCCTGGTGCTATTCCGACGAACTCATGAGCGCCTGCCAGGGCATCGGCTCCTCCGAGTGGCAGCAGTGCGCATACGGACTCAACCAGACCGACCGCCCCGGCGCCGTCTGGCTGAAGAGCTTCACCGCGGCCATGGACGAGAAGAACCGCCCCGTCTTCTGCATCTACAATCCCGACCTCGAGGACGAGGACGCCCCGCTCTGCGACTATGTCGCGACACGCATCCTCCGCTTCGCCCGCTGCGCCACCGCCGTCGGCTACATGCGCGGCAAGAACTTCCTCGGCGTCGGTGGCGTCGCCATGGGCATCGTCGGTTCCGACCTCCGCCGCAATGTCATGCTCCAGACCTTCGGCATGGGTTCCGCCTCGTTCGACATGGCCGGCATCCACACCCGCATCAACGAGAAGTTCTATGACAAGGACGAACTCGACCGCGCATGCGAGTGGTTCAAGAAGACCTTCAAGATCGTCTATGGCCACAAGGGCAACGACGCCATAGGCCTCGAACGCCCGCTTTCCAAGGACGAGCTCATCCGCCAGTGCCTGCGCGAGACCATCATCGTCCGCGACCTCATGCAGGGCAATCCCAGGCTCGCGAAGCGCTGCCCGTCATGGCTCAAGGGCAAAGGCTACAAGCACGTCGAATGGGCGCAGGGCTACAACGCCCTCGGCGCAGGTACGCAGGGACAGCGCCAGTGGACCGACGGCAACCCCAACTTCGACGTCACCGAGTCGATTCTCAACTCGATGGTTGACTGGAATGGCTTCCGCACGCCTTACGTCGTCGCCACCGAAAACGATGGCAAGAACGGCATCGGCATGGTCATCGGCCACCTCCTCTCCGGCGGCATGAGCCAGATGTTCGCCGACATCCGCACAAACTGGACGCCAGCCTCGATCAAGAAGGCCACGGGCACCGATGTTTCGAAGATCTGCCCGCGCGGCATCATCGACAAGCGCAACTCCGGCGCCGCCGCCCTCGAGTACGCCGTTGACCTCTACAAGATCTGCGGCTGCCCGAAGACCACTCCGATCCAGGATGTTGTCGCCAAGCTCCGCACGGACGAAAAACTCCAGGCCAAACTCGCCAAGGAAATCGGCGCGAACGTGACCTACATGGGCGCCGACCTCTGCTACTTCCCCGGCGACGGCCTCTCCAGCCACTACCGTACACCGGGCGGCCTGCCCATGACCTCCTACCGCTACAACGTGGTGGACAACATGGTCACCTGCTCAGTGGTCGAAGGCGAGTCCGTCGATCTCCCGAAGGATGTCGGCGACAAGATCGGCGTCCGTACCGACCCGACCTGGCCTGAGACGCACTGGATGCCTCGCGACATGACCTCATTCGAGTACATGTCGAAGATCGGACCCAACCACGACGGTTCTTCGCTCGGCCTCATCGGCGCGGACTTCATTACGTTCAACGCGATGCTCCGCATCCCGGTCGATATGCACAACGTCGCGAAGGAAGACATCTTCCGTCCGACGATGTGGGATCGCTTCGGCGGCGACGACTTCCGCGCGTGCGCAGCGCTCGGCCCAGTCTATCGCTAAACCGACTGCTTCCCTGAAAAACGGCGCGCCGCGATTTTGGTTTCAAAATCGCGGCGCTTTGCTTGCATACGAAGCGCATTTTGTGTTATTCTCCCATCACATTGGTTCGCATAGCACCCACCATTTGATTTCACGACCAAGTTTCGGAGCAACCCATGCCCAAATTCAGCTATACCGCCATGGACGCAGGCGGAAAGGAAGTCCGCGACACCATCGAGGCGCCGACACAGGCGCAGGCCATCAACCAGATCCGCTCGCAGGGTCTGTTCCCGACCGCCGTAAGCGCGGCCGGCGGCTCCTCTCCCGCGCCCAAGGCCCAGAAGCCCGGCAAACCCGCCCCGGCAGCCGCGGCGCCGGCGAAGAAGGGCGAGATCAAGCTCCCGTCGTGGATGCAGGGCAAGGTCAAGCCAAAGGACCTGATGGTGATGACTCGCCAGATGGCGACGCTTATCTCCGCCGGCCTGCCGCTTCTCCGCGGACTCCGCGTACTCCAGCGCCAGTCGAAGATCCCGGCGTTGCGCGACGCCCTCACAGGCATGGGCGAGGCCGTGGAAGGCGGTTCGACCTTCTCGGAAGCGCTTGCCCAGTACCCCAAGATTTTCAACAACCTCTACGTGAACATGGTCCGCGCGGGCGAAGCCGGCGGCGTTCTCGAAGTCGTCCTCGCGCGTCTCGCGGAGTTCATGGAAAAGGCCCAGCGCATCAAGAACAAGGTCAAGGGCGCGATGACCTACCCGATCGTGGTCCTGGTCGCGACAGTGGGCATCATGGGCTTCCTCCTCACCAAGGTCATCCCGCAGTTCCAGGAAATCTTCGAGGAACTGCTCGACGGCAAGTCCCTGCCCGCGATCACGCTGTTCGTGATCAACGCCAGCGAAATCGTCCGCAACAATGCGCTGATGGTTGTCGCGGTGATTGTCGCGATCGTGGTCGTGTTCAAGATATGGGGCGCGACCAAGCACGGCCGCTACATGCTCGACCTCCTCCAGCTCAAGACCCCTGTCTTCGGCACGCTCATCCAGCGTACCGCCGTGGCGCGTCTCACCCGCACCCTCGGCACGCTTCTCTCATCCGGCGTGCCCGTGCTCCAGGCCCTCACGATCGTGCGGGACACCGCGGACAACGCGGTCATTTCAAACGCAATGCAGAAGGTGCACGACGCCGTCAAGGAAGGCGAGAACATGGCGGGGCCCATGGGCCAGGCCAACGTCTTCCCCGCGATGGTGATCTCCATGGTCGAAGTCGGCGAGGAAACCGGCGCGCTTTCCGACATGCTCATGCGTATCGCCGACACCTACGACGACGAAGTCGACAACGCCGTGGCCGGCCTTACGTCGATCATCGAGCCCTGCCTGATCATCATCCTCGCCCTCGTGGTCGGCACGATCGTCGTGGCAATGTTCATGCCGATGATCTCGATCATCACAAACCTCGGCAACGCCGCGGCCTAAAAAAGCGGCGCGCCGTTTTTCGCGAAAGGATTCAAGCATCATGAATCTGAAATCCCGCAACTCGCTCCGCCAGGGCTTCACCCTGGTGGAGATGCTGGTAGTGATCCTCCTGATCGCCGTCCTCGCCGGACTCGTCTTCCACATGACCACCATGGCAAACGAAAAGTCCGCCAAGGCTGTCACCCTCTCCCGCATCGCCAAGCTCCAGGCGGCGATCGAGGAGTTCTACGCCGAGTATGGGCAGTATCCGCCTGTGCCGACCTACAACAACGGCCAGCCGCTCTATTATGAATATCCGTCATACGAGCAGATTCAAATCTCCGGCAAGGCCGGCAATATCAGGAGTGCCGACACCGGGGCAAAGGATTGGCGCGAGTCGTGGGACAAGGCTCCAATCTTCACCTTTGGTCTCATGTCATTCCTGCTTCCGCGGTACAACGACCTTGGCGACGACGACTATTCCTCCTTCGGAGGCTATGAGGGCGGCGCGTATGCCGGATTCAATGGCGGCGATAGTTCGCAGGCGGCCTTCACGCTGAAGGATCTCAAGCAATGGAATTCCCACAATAGTTCCGGCAAGGGCGACAACCCGCGCGATGTCGAGGCATGCCGCCGTTGGTGGCCCTATATCTCGGACATCGTGGGATATACCTGGCAGGAAGCAAAGGGTTCGTCTGTCACAGGCTACACCAACCTGATCGCAACCGTCCGCGATGGATGGGACCGAGACCTCATCTACAAATCCGATCCGCCTTACCAGACATACGAACTCTACTCCATGCACGATGGCAAGAAGATCGAAGGCCATGCGGGACACTAGGCAGATAACAGGTAACAGGTAACAGATGACAGTTGGCAGAGGAATGGCAAACGTGAACAAAAACGGATTTACCCTTGTGGAGATGCTGGTGGTGATCGCCATCATCGCCATCCTTACCGCGGCTTCGGCCGCCTCGTACCACGGAGTGCGCAACCAGGGCTGGCGCACCCGCGACCGCGCGACAGCGCAACAGATCGCCCAGGCATGGAACGCATATATCCAGGAAGAACGGTCGTTCGACAATTTCAAGAATGCCCAGGGCAAAACTATGACGCTGTCAAAGGGCAAGGCCGACAGTTATTTAACGACCGTTAACAATCTCTGGCCGATTGCCCCTTACGAGAATGAGACCAATGCGGATGGCGATAAGGTCTGGGTCCGCAAGGGGACAGTCTATATCGAAATCTCTGGCGAGGAACTCGACCGTGGCAAGGCGCTTTACGGAAGTTCTGGCGGGCTTATCGACCATTGGAAGAACCATTTCTACTTCCGACTCGATGGTCTGGATGACGGTGGCGACTACGATGGCGAAGTCGAGCATCCGAATCCGCAGTTCAAGTCCGAGGCATCAAGAAGGACCAAGAAGGCAGTGGCGATTGCATGGTCAACTTGCACAGACAATGCCAAGGCCAAGGATAATCCCATGGCCGGCAATCCGACGCGCTGGGCGGTGTGCTGGCAATAGGGAGATAAGGTAAGAGGTAATAGGTAGAGGTAACAGGTAAAAGGCAAGAGGCATGAGGTTGGCGATGATGAACAGGAAGTCAGGTTTTACGCTTATCGAGATGATGACCGTGGTGGTGATCATCGCGATTGTCGCTTCGATTACCATGGCAAGCGCGCAGTACCTCATCAAGAACAGTCGCCGACAGCGCGCCCGCATCACTTGCGACGTCCTCGAAAACGCCCTCACCCGCTATCGCCACGAATACAAGGAGTGGCCTGGCCTTCCATCCAACCTCAACGACGATGTTGACTACGTTACCTTTGTGGGCAAGGACAATGCGAAGGTCTTCGGTCCGCTCCGCGTTTCGTCGGCAGACAATCCCAAGCAAATCCAGTTTATCGACGAAAGCGCGCTTTTGACGGCCAGTACGTACGACAAGCAGACCTCTCCGCTTGCGGATAAATCGGGCAACCAGCCCCTTGCCTATCGCGCTCCGACTTCCGGCCACGCCCGCTTCTTCAAGGTCATCATCAATGTCGATGACGATACCGCGGAAGTTCAAATGTCCGACGACAAGAACAACGCGACAATAAACCACGATCGGGATTAGCGATGTCACTCCACTCAAAGCCGATGGAAAACAGGCGGGGATTCACCCTCCTTGAGCTTTTGATCGTGATGGCGATCATGGTGCTGCTTTCAACCATCATGGTCACCAGCTACTTCGGCGCCCAGCGCGCGGCCGCCTATTCCGCCAGCGTGACCGAAGTCCGAAACGCCCTCACGCTCGCCCGCCAGCGCGCGTGCATGGATGGCAGGAAGACCTTTTTCGTCTTCACCAACGACACCGATTTCATCGTTGTCCAGCCTATCGGCAGCTTCTCGCACATTTCCGGCACCGACTACTACGATGGATATGTCGATATGCAGGAAAGCGAGGCGGCGAACACCCGTACCCGCATCTTCAATCTCGAGAACTTCGAAGACTACTATGCCACTATCGGTTCCCATACGATGGAAGCCGACGCCGGTTCGCTGTATAAGGGGCAACTGGTGACAAAATTCAATTTCTACAAGGGCAATGACGAGATTGACGGCAAGGGGACATCGAATAAGTCGTCGCAGTCCGTGAATCCGGGCTGGGAAAAAGGCGACCGCTATGGCGTGGCGATCTCTACGGTATTCCGTCTGCCCAAGGGTTTCTCCGCGACGAAATTCTCCGGGTTTGATTCCCATGGCAGCAATCATTTCATCGCGTTCAATGCCGATGGATCCACGTCCGGCGGAACTCTCGAGGTCACAGAGTCCATCAACAAGCAGAAGCCGATCAAGGTTGATATCAGCAAGGCCGGCAAGATCGAGGTGACACTGTGATTGATTTTATGATTAAGCCACCATGCCGCTCCATCTCTCCAGCGCGCTATCGTGCCGGCTTCACCCTCATGGAGGTGAACATCGCGTTGCTTGTAATCGCCGTAGGCCTTTCAAGCATGCTCGCGCTTTTCCCGGTTGGCCTGCGCGAAAGCAATACCGCAACGGCCGAAACAATCCAGTCCGCCGCCGCATCGTACATCTTCGCCCGCCTGCATGAGAATGCGGACAACGAGGAATGGGGCGATCAACCGGCGACCGTCATCGCCAAGGGCTTCAAGGCCGATGGCAAGTCACACCTCTTCGACGGCAAGGATGAAAAGGCTTTCGAGGGTTCCCCCGTGCGCTATCAACTCAAAGTTGACAAAGTCCCCGACTATGGCGACCTCCTCTACTACGCACAGCTCCGTGTGAGCGACCGCAAGAACGGCGACATCACGCGCGAACCCGTTTACTACACGGAATTCCTCCGAAAGGGAGAGTTCTAAACCATGGAAATCCCTTGTAACACAATTGCGGATATGCTGCGCGAACCAAGGAATCGTCCGTCACGGACTGTTATGCATGCGGTCGGCGCGAGACACGCCATCCCTAGAAATCGCGCCGGCTTCTCACTGTTTGAAATCCTCGTCGCGACCACCATCCTGATTATCATCGTGCTCATGGTCTCGATGGTCTTCCACCAGAGTATCGCCTCGTGGTCATCTGGTTCCCGCCGCGCCGATACGCAGATGGTAGTCCGCACGATCACCGGTTCCATCCAGCGTGATTTGGTCAACGCCATTGACGATCCAGGCAACGCATGGGGCGACAAGTCGATCACCTTCATGGCGATCGCCGGCATCCCCGAAGGCGCGACGGCTTCGGCTGTCCAGGAGATCTCCTACAAGTTCGCAAACGGCGTTGTCACGCGATCCGTGGATGGCGACAAGGATTCGCTTAATCCCGATACAAAACTTGAAGATTTCGCCTTCAACTATCCCGACTCATGGGACGCGAACGAAGGACTGCCCCCCTGCGTGGATATTACCTTGTCCATCAAGACCACTGGCAAGGAAGGCGCTGTCGCCGCGTATTCCGCCGGACCCGATGGCGAATACGGCACCAAGGACGACATCGTGATTGGAGACAGGCAATGAAGCGCTTCTTCCGTGACAATTCAGGCTTTACGCTCACAGAACTGCTTGTCGTGATTGCCATGATCGCCATTCTGATGGGCATGATCAGCACGGGGCTTCTTCAAGCCCGCCGCAATGCCAAGCGCGCCAAGGCGGAAGCCGAGCTTCGCAGCCTTGTAAGCGCATGGGGGCAATGGTTCCAGCTTTACGGGCCAGACACCGACTATGAATGGCCGGGAGCTGTTGATGGCCAGACGGATATCGACATGGACGCCAACAACCTCGGCCCCGTGATCGACGCCTCCAATTCCGACAATCCAAAGGGCATTGTCTTCCTGAATGCGTCCATTGAACGGACGGGCAAAAACCCTGACCGCAAATATCTCGATCCATGGGGAAATCCATATCGGATGGATTTTGATACCTCCGCGAAGGACTTGGGTTCCGTGTTCAAGATTACATCCAGCGTTTACCTGCCAAATCGGGACATGCTTCTTCCGTGAGTTTCCTTCCGATGAAGAGAGTCAAAATGGACAAACCACTTTCCACCAATCGCAAGAGGGGCGTCGCGCTGCTTGTCGTGGTCGGCTTGCTCGCCCTTCTCATGATCAGTTCCGTCGCATTCGTCACGATGATGCGTATCGAGCGCGCCGGCGCCTCGAACTTCCGCCACGCAGTTTCCGCCCGCGAGATGGTCAATGTCGCAGTCGGCCGTTTTCTTGGCGATGTCGATGGCGCGCATCCTGTTCCCGAGGCCAGGATCGACGACGACATTTACCCTCCTTGGACCAACCACACATGGATTATCCCCGGAAGCAAGGACGCCAGTGGCCAAGAAAAGGTTGACGAGCGCGAGACTCTTACCGACATTCCCGAGGAAATCGTCTTCTCAGTCAATCCAGACCGCGCCGACGCCGCGCGCGCCCATGTCCTTTCAGAGCGCATGATGGATTTCGTTCCCGGCTACTTCCGTCCGGATGTCGCCAAGGCCCGTCCGGAATGGGCGCCCATCGAAGTCGATGGCCGCGTGGTCGGCCGTTACGCATACATCGCCCTGAACACCTCCGGCATGCTTGATATCAACGCCGTGGCCAGCAATGGAGTCGAGCGCGCGAATGGCCATGACCCAGCCGAAATCCGCATCGATGGCCTTTCCGATGTAAAGGACGCCGCTGCTTTTTCGTCGAAGCGCGATGCAATCGGCGGATATATGACGCTCGAACAGGTCGCCGCGCTTGGAAGTGCTTCAGGCCTGGACGATGAAAACCTCGAGAATTTTGTTCCATTCTCATACATACCGAACGAAGAATTGGTTCCCGATGGTCTGGAGAAGAAGCACAACAAGGATGGAGAACTTCGCAATCCGAAACTCTACATCGGCGGCGATCT
>JAZQOE010000067.1:0-23106 GCA_045627705.1 Kiritimatiellia bacterium
TAGCGAATTTGAAAATCAAGTCAGTCCGTAGACCGCCTCCACGATGCGTACTGGCAAGCCCGCTCGGCTTTCAGACGGTCGGCATAAGCGGACGGCAGGGGCGTTCTTCAACAAGCCTCTCACTTTTTTGTCATACACCCACGTCAACTTGCCGAAATCGCTGGCGTGGGCCTGAGATTCGTGCGTGAACTTGAGAGTGGGAAACCAACTTTGCGCATGGACAAGGTCAATATTGTACTTGGCCTTTTTGGCGCTGAATTGGGGCCTGTCCCCATAACAAGGGCTTGTCGGTCTTGCGGGTGAACTAATCTTGAAACTGCCGTCGACAGCGTATCCCGAACTGCCGGAATCTGAACATTTCTGCATGATAATGCAAAGCGCCTTGAATGCTAATTCCTCTAGGGAGTATTCGGTATTTACGATGCTTGATTAGGTCCGCGCCTTGAGGAGTGCTTCGACTTTGACGGCATCTTCGGGGGTATCGACGCCGACACCGGCCTGGGAGGTGCGGAGGACTGCGATACGCGCACCCATGTAGAGTGCGCGGAGCTGTTCAAGCGACTCCGTCTTTTCGAGTGCGCAGGGCGACTCGGCGACCATCTTGCGAAGGAACTCCCCGCGGTATGCGTAGATGCCGATGTGGCGGAGATAAAGCCCCGAAGAAAGATCGGGATCGCCATCGCGGCGGCAGGGAATCGGCAGACGCGAGAAGTAGAGCGCGCCATCATCGCGGTCAACCACGACCTTCACCACCGAGCGGGCGGCGAGGTCTTCCATCGTCGTAATCGGCGTGGCGGCGGTCGCCATCGACCAACGGGAATCGGAGGCGAGCTTGTCGGCAAGCGCGTCGATCAAATCCGGATCGATTAGCGGTTCATCGCCTTGGATGTTGATTACGATGTCATCTGGCTGGGGATTCGCGGCGCATGCGACGCGATCGGTGCCAGATGGAAGATCGGAGGGCGTCATCGCCGCAGTCGCGCCCGCGGTGCGCGCCGCCTCGGCAATGCGTTCGTCGTCGGTGGCCACGATTACATCATCCAGCCGCTTGGCGCGCTTCACCGCATCTACAACCCATGCGACCAACGGACGCCCGCAAATCGGGTGGAGGCTCTTGCCGGGGAAACGCGTCGATCCATAGCGTGAAGGGATAACTCCAAGGATTCTCATGGTCTTTCCTTTTTAGTCGAATGGCCGTATCGCGCGCGAAGCGCTTCAAAGTGTTCAGTTCGGACGCCAGATCGCCCAGTTGCCGTTGGGGAGCGGAAGGACATCCTTGCCGCCCGTGAGGAACATTTCGCCGCCTTCGGTCCTGCCTCTGCCGATCGTCTCCGAAAGAAGATTGCAAAGCACTCCAGGCGAAAAGCCCGGAGTGTGCGACGTAAGCAGCACGAAAAGCGGCTCCTGCGAAAGTACCGCGGCGCATTCGCGAAGGGTCTCGAGCAAGTCGCGCTCGATCTTGTAGAGTTCGCCATGCTTGCCGCGACCGAACGATGGAGGATCGAGCATGATGGCGTCGTAGCGGCGGCCACGGCGGATTTCGCGCCCGAGGAATTTGCGCACGTCATCGACAATCCATCTGACCGGCGCACTTTCGAGTCCGTTGAGCGCGGCGTTTTCCCGCGCCCAGTCAACCATGCCGCGAGCGGCGTCGAGATGACACGCCTCGCAGCCCGATCGCGCCATCGCGAGTGTCGCCCCGCCCGAATATGCGAAGAGGTTGAGTGCGCTCGGAACGTTTCCGCCACTCGCGGCGCGCTGTTTTTTCGCGGCTGAAAGCTCGGCCGTGATCTTGTCCCATAGCGCGCGCGTTTCGGGAAATACGCCGAGATGGCCGAAATCGGTCGCCGCGAGTTTCATCCTGATGCCGTTGATCGGCACTATCCACGAGGCGGGAAGACGCGAGCGGCCGTTCCAGTTCAAACCGTTTTCGCGATCGAAGGTCGCGGTGGCGCGGGACCAAAGTTCGGGACGGCGCGGCGCCCAGACGGCCTGGGCGCATGGGCGGGCGAGAGTGACGGCGCCAAAGCGCTCGAGCTTTCGTCCGTCGCCGCTGTCCAGCAGCTCGTATTCGTTTTCCTGCATTGCGGGATGCCTGCGGGCTAGAGGATCTTGAAGCGTGGAAGATCCTGGATGTCGATGCAGCCGACGAGCTTGCCGGCTTCATCGGCGACTGGCACATCGTCGATCTTGTGCGTTTCGAGGATGCGCAGCACATCGACCGCCATCTGCGTATCGCGCACGCGGATCGGATTCGCGGTCATGAACTCTGAAATCGGACGCATCAGGATATCGCCGCCATGCGCTGCAAGGCCGCGGCGCAAGTCGCCATCGGTGAAGATGCCGAGGAGCATGCCATCGGCGGAAGCGACGCACGCGGAACCGGATTTCGCGGATGTCATCGCGAACATCGCCTGCTCGACCGTTGCATCGGCATCGACGCGCGCAAGGTGCTCGCCTGTGCGCATGATGTCCGAGGCGCGCGTGAGGAGCGCGCGGCCGATTGCGCCGGCCGGATGGAAACGCGCATAGTCCTCGCGCTTGAAATCGCGGGCGAGCATAAGCACCATCGCAATGGCGTCGCCGATAGCGAGCGTCGCGGTCGTGCTGGTCGTCGGGGCGAGATTGAATGGACACGCCTCGCGCCCGACCTTGATTTCGACCGCGATATCGGAGCAAGTCCCGAGCGAACTCGCGGTGTTGCCGGTAAGGGCGACGATCGGCGCACCGAGACGGCGCACGGCCGGGATAACTCGCAGCAGTTCCTCGGATTCTCCGGAGAAACTGATCGCGATCACGGCGTCGTCAGGGCCGACCATGCCGAGGTCGCCGTGCATCGCCTGCATCGGATTGAGCATGACGGACTGCGATCCCGTGCTGGCCAAAGTGGCGGCGATCTTCTCCGCGATGTGGAGCGACTTGCCAACGCCGGTAACGACGATCTTGCCGCCGGCCTTCGTCTTTTCGAGGAACATCCCGACCGCCTCGACGAACGAATCGCCGAGGGCGTCGCGCGAAGTCTGGAGACCCGCGATCTCGATGTCCATCACTTCCCGCGCGCGGGCGAGCCAGGCGGTCTTGTCCATTGCGATCCCCATCGCCTACTTTTCGAGAATGGCCTTGATGCGGCGGACGCCGGCGGAAGAGGACTCTTCCTTCTTGATGCGGAAGTGTCCGAGGACGCCGGTGTGCTCGACGTGTGGACCGGTGCAGACTTCCTTGGAGAAGAAGTCCTCGCGGGTCTTGCCCATCGTGTAAACGGAGAGCTTTTCGTCGGTGTATTTGTTGGAGAAGAGGGCGGTGGCGCCTGCGGCGCGCGCCTCCTCGAGAGTCATCATGTCGCGGTAAACAGGCAAGTCGGCCTTGATCTGCTCGTTCACGAGATCCTCGACAGCCTTGATCTGCTCGGGCGTCATCTTCTCGCCGTGGGTGAAATCGAGGCGGAGGCGCTCGGAGGTGATGTTGGAGCCCTTCTGGTTGCAGTGGTCGCCGAGGACAATCTTCAGCGCCTTGTGCAGAAGGTGCGTCGCGGTGTGAAGCGCGGTCGTTTCATCGGAGTGTTCGGCGAGACCGGACTTCGCGGAACCGAGATTCGCGCGGGAGAGTTCCTGGTGGGCCTTGAATGCCTCGTTGTAGCCGGCGACATCGACGGTGAAACCCTCTTCCTTCGCGAGCTCGACCGTCATCTCGAGCGGGTAGCCGTAGGTGTCGTAGAGCTTGAACGCCTGCTTGCCGGTGAGCTGCGTGACAGGCACGAACGCGGGATCCTTCGCGGCGCGGAACTCGTTGCCGCGGCGGATGCCGGCGATTGTCTTGTCGAACTCGCGCTTGCCGTCGTCGAGCGTCTTGCCAAAGCGCTCTTCCTCGGCGAGGAGTTCCTGGACAATGAAATCGCGCTTTTCGGCGAGTTCGGGATAGACGTGCTTGTATTCGTTGACGACCACATCGGCCATCGCGCCCGTGAAGCCCTGGGCGATGCCGAGCTTGCGTGCATGGCGGACCATCGAGCGGATCAGGCGGCGGAGCACGTAGTTCGCGCCGAGGTTCCCGGGAACCACGCCGCCCTTGGGATCGCCGAGGATGAACGTCGCGGTACGGGAGTGGTCGGCGATCACGCGGGAAGAGCGGACTTCGTCGCCAACAAACCCGGCCTTGCCCGAAAGCTCGCGGATCTTCGCCATGATGGGCTGGAAGACATCGGTATCGTAAACCGTGTCGAGACCGTTCATCATGCAGACGGTGCGCTCGATGCCCATGCCAGTATCGACATTGTGGCGTCCGAGCGGCTCGAACTTGCCATCGGCGGTCTTGTTGAACTGCATGAAGACATCGTTCCAGATTTCGATGTACTTGCCGCAGTGGCAGCCGGGCCGGCATGCGGGGCCGCACTTCGGCTTGCCGGTGTCGATGAACATCTCGGTATCGGGGCCGCACGGGCCGGTCTCGCCGGCGGGGCCCCACCAGTTGTCCTCGCGCGGAAGGCGGAAGATGCGCTCGTCCGGGATGCCGAGCGACTTCCAGATCGCGACGGCCTCTTCATCGGCGGGAATGCCGGGTTCGCCCTCGAAGACCGTCACATTGAGCTGCGCGGGATCGAAGCCGAGCTTGGTGGTGAGGAACTCGAACGACCAGCTGATTGCTTCCTTCTTGAAGTAGTCGTTGAGCGACCAGTTGCCAAGCATCTCGAAGAAAGTGAGGTGCGCGGAATCGCCTACCTCGTCGATATCGCCGGTGCGGACGCACTTCTGGACATCTGTGAGGCGCGTTCCGGCGGGATGCTCCTGCTTGCCCATGAGGTAAGGCACGAGCGGGTGCATTCCGGCGGTGGTGAAAAGGACCGTTGGATCGTTTTCTGGGATGAGCGACGCGCCGGAAATCACGGCATGGCCCTTCGACGCGAAGAAATCGAGATACATCTGGCGCAGTTTGTCCGCTGTCATCGTCATTGCTGAAACTCCCTGTCTGCTAATGGGAAGGAATCGGATTGAAATCGAAGATTCTACTCTCTCGCACACGTGCGCGCAATGGCGAACGTCCGCTGAAGGGGCACAAGTCGCGGGTCGAATGTCATTGGCGAGGAGTCGTGGTACGCTGGCGACAGCGATAGGAAGACGCACCCTGTTGGCATGAAGGCCACGAGACCTCGGCAACTGCACGGGACGCGCGGTCCCACATTTGCTGTCGCAGAGCTTTTGGTCGATCATGTCGAGATGGTCAATGTGATCGAATTGTTCGACGCGATCGATCTGGCGCTGTTCAGTTATTGAGGAAACGTGGCCTGTCCCTTTAACACACCTAATCTTTTTGAAAAATCTACAAAAACGGCGCGCCGCGAAATGGGGGTACCATTCGCCGGCGCCCCGTTTTTTTCATATTCAGCGACTTACTTCAGCATGAGGACCGTGCCGAAACTGACCTTGTCGGACTCGTAGCAGCCAAGGTCGACCGTCGCGGTCTCGGTGCCGGGGAGGGCGACACGGATGCGCGGCGCCCCGGCGAGGTCGTAGTCGCCCAGGACATTGGCGTTGTCGCCGGCGTCGAGCGCGGGGCTGCCGGAACGCAGGTGCGCGTCGAGCTTCGAGACATCCGCCTCGGTCTCCGGGTCGTACGAGAGCGCGCCGCGAAGGAGCGGATCCTTCTCGATCACGTTCGTCTTCGTCCCGGTGAAGTCCTGGACTCCATCGGGCGTGTTCCAGACGATCGTATCGGTAAGGTACACGGGCTTGCTGCTGTGCCACGCCACGTCGGTGCGGCCACCGAGGTCCCAGCGCACGAAGCTGATCGCGCCGTTGCCGGCCAGGATCGAGTTGTAGATGACGCAGGTCACGTCGAAGCAGTTGAAGCCGCCGCTGCAGCCGGTGACGGTGCAGTTGCGGATGTATGCGGTCGGGCTTCCGGAACCGTCGAACAAGCCTGCGTTGTTGTCGCAGCCCGCGATCAGCGAGTTGTCGATCTCAGCGCCGCCGTAGCAGATTGTCATGAGCGAACCGCCGTCGCAGTCGAGGAACTCGCAGCGGTCGGCCGTGACCTTGCCGCCGGCGCGGAGGTAGGCGATCGCGCCCGCGTAGGCGTCGCTCAGGTACTGGCCGAGCGAGGTGCAATTCGTGAAGACGCAGTCCTGATAGTCGAAGTAGACCGTCGGCGTGCCGAGGCCGGACACCATGCTGATGCCGAGGCCCCAGTTGCTGTCGATGTCCTCGAACCGGCAGCGGCGCGCGTTGAAGACGTCCGCATTGTTGAGCGCGCCATACACGCCTACCACGGCGGCCACGCGGCTGATGCCATCGAACGCGCAGTCCTCGGCAGTGGCGACCGCGTTGTCCTGGAGCTGGATCGCGCCGCCGGCATTGTAGTTCGTCGTCGCCTGCGTGAAGAGGACGTTCTTGAACGTCACCTCGGCGCCGTCGAGGCGGACCGCGGAGTCCGCCGTGTCGCGGATGGCGACATTTTCGACGGAGGAAGATTCGCCGTTGAGGTAGTACAGGACGCGGCCGACCTCGTCTCCGCCGGTGATGACGTGCGCCGCGCGGTCGGTGTCGCCGGACGGGTTCCAGCCAACGAGCTTGACGTCGCCGGGCTGCAGCGGGAAGGTCTCGGTCGAAGGCGAGTAGGTGCCGGGGAGCAGGCGGACTTCCTCGCCGGGCTTGAGGAGCGACGCCGCGAAGCCGATGGTCTTCAGCGGGTTCTCGACGGTGCCGGTGCCGGTTTCGTCGTCGCCGTTCTCTGGATCGACCGCCAGCCAGCCGGGATAGCCGACGAACGCGAGCGTCACGCTGTCGCTGCCGGTCTCGGCGAAGGTCGCGCCGGCCGTTAGGGTCGCGCTGTTCACGCCGAGGCCCGCGGTCACGCGGAGCACGCCGTCGGACACGGAGGAACCCTTGAGGATGACCTGCTCGCCGCCGGCCCAGGCGATCGAGCTGGTGCCGTCGCCGGAGACCGCGACGTCGGTGATCGCGACATCGGCGGGCGCGACCGCGCCAGCGAGGGCGAGCGAAACCGGGATGTCGATGGTGTCGCCCTGCGAGATGAAACGGCGGTGGTCGCCGCCAACAGTCACGACCAGATCGTCCATGAACACGTCGTAGACCGCGGGGCGGATGGCGGCGGGATCGGCGGCGTCCGAGATCGTGATGCGGGCGAAGGTGTTCGCGGAGTCGAGCACGCGGAAGTGGAGGGTCGCGGTGTCGGAGCCGGACGCGAACGAGAGCGTTGCGTCGCCCTCGAGGCCGTCGCCGTACGCGACGTTCGCGGTGACAGCGTCGCTTCCGGCGAACGGCGAAATGCCGACGGGAATCTCGTATGAAACGCGGCGGAAGCCGGCGATCCTGCCGTCGAATGGGACGGTGAAGGCCGGGGCCGGGGAAGCGTGGAAGAGCGACTCGTAGCAGCCGAGGTCGACGGCGGCGGAGTTGTCGCCGTCGTTGTCCCTGACGCGGGCGTTGCCATCGTGATCCGTGTCCGTGCTCACGTAGAACTCGTCGCCAGCGTCGATCGCGGGCGAGTACGGGCGCGGGCGGGCGTCGAACGCGGGATCGTCGAAATCGGCCTCGATGTTCTCGAGAATCGGGTCGACATCGAAGGTCACGTTGGCGCTGTTGACAGTGTTGTAGCCTTCGCCGAGGCCGGTATCCCAGACCAGCGTGTTGACGAGCGTGAGACCGGCCGGGTTGCCGGTGCGTCCGCCGTCTAACGGCGACGTGAACGAGAGGCGTCCGTTGCGCGCGATGATGCTGTTTGAGATGCGTGTCGTGACGCCGCGGTTCGAGAAGCCGCCGGTGCCGCCGATGAAGGTGCAGTTCTCGATGCTGACGAACTTGCCGGCCGTGTAGCCGTGGAACTCGCCTTCGTGGCCGATATTGTCCACGAACAGCGAGTTGCGGATCCTCGCCGTGTTGTCGCCGGGGTAGCCGACGCCGAAGAGGTCGCCGCCATCGTTGCCGAGGAAGGTGCAGCGGTCGATGTCCATGAAGAACGGATTGTTGCCGTCGCCCGTGATGTAGATGATGGCGGAATAGGCGCCGTCGTGCGGGAAGCTGTCGTTCGCCCAGTTGCGGACGAAGCGGCAGTCGCGCATCATAGCGTGGGCGGCCTGGCTACCATCCATCGCGATGGTAGCGAAGATGTTGGTGTTACCCTCGAACAGGCAGCCGTCAAGGGTGGTGGCGGGCGCATAGCCGCGGTTGCGGATCACGGAGTGGCGCTTCATGCCGACGAACGTGCAGTCCTTGAACGCGAGGTCGCTGCCGTTGTCGGCGGAGACCGCGCCGTCCCAGTACCATGCGTACCACTCGGCGGACTGGCGGAAGTGGCAGTCGACGAAGTTCATCCTGCCCCGGTCGATGTAGAAGGCCGCGCCCCTGGAATTGCGGAAGGTGATGCCCTCGGCGTCGAAGGTCGCGCCCTGGCCGCTGATGGTGAAGAGGAGGTCGGTATTGTTCTGGCCGTCGATCACGACGTCGCCCTCGATACCGGGTTCGGGACGGAGTATGTCGTCTGCGTAGATGATCGGGAACGCTTCGCCGCCGTCGCAGTCGTACGTGCCGGGGGCGACGTAGATCGTGGCGCCGGCGGGGGCGGACGCGATGGCGTAGGTGACAGTGCGCCACGGTTTCGCGGCGGTGCCGTCGCCGTCGATGTCGTCGCCGTTGGTCGAGACATGGGCATCAAGCGCGCCAGCGGCGGTGACGGTCGCGATCGCAGTCGCGGAGACACCGGCCTTGTTCACGACGGTGAGCGTGACCTGCGTGGTGCCGCGGACGATGGCGGGAGTGACGGTCATGCTGGCGATGCCGCACGCGGCGTCGGCGGAACCGTCGTCGATCATTTCGGGGGTGATCTCGGTGCCGCCGACGGCGTCGATGGCGATCGAGATGTCCTTGGCGGCGGCGGTCGGAGCGGAAGTCACGTACTGGATCGTAGTGGAATAGGACGCGTAGACAGGCGCGCCTGTCGCGGGATCGAAGGTGCGCGTCCAGAGATAGAAGATGACGGTGTCGCCGCTTGCGGGCTCAAGGCTGGCGAAGGAAGCGGTCAGCGCCGGCGCGGCGGAGGCGTCGAAGTACGTCCAGGCGGCGGGGTCGAGCGACGCGGGATCGCCGGATGTCGCGACCTGGACGTCGATTCCGGCCGGAATGTCGGGATAACCGGTGACATCGACGGTCGTCGAAGACGTGAAGGCGCGGCTGCCGGTGACGGGATCGGCGACCTCGAAGCCGGCGGGGAGCGCGTACTTCGCGGCGAGGTAGTCCTGGACGGCGATGCGCTCCTCGTCCGAAAGCGCGCGATCGTAGACGATGACTTCGGGGACGTCGCATTCCGCATAGTCGCCCTGGAGCTCGTAGGTGCAGGTCATGAAGCGGTTCGCGATGCCGAGCGGGTTGTTCCAGGTCGCGGTATCGACGAGCGCGCCGTCGCGGTAGGTGCGGACGCCATCAGGGACGCCGATGTCGATGACGGCCGAGGCAATGTTCCACTCGCCCTTGACGAGGCCGGTCTCAAGGCCGGCGTTGTCGCCGGGTTCGGTGCCGCCGTTCGTGTTGGAGATCATGTACTCGTTTTCGCCCCACGGATAGATAGTATAGCCGTTTCCATCCTGCCAGCGGATGATCGAGTTGTAGGACTCGCCCTTCGCGACGAAGAAGAAGGTCATCTCGCCGGCGTGGCCGAAGTTGTTGTGGTTGCACATGCCGACCCCGCCGTTGTAGCGGTAGGCGGTGTGGCCGTTGAGCACCTTCTTCGCGATTGTCGGGGCGCGCTGGTCCCAGACCCAGGAGTGGTGGCCGTTGCCGGAGTCGTCCTGCATGGCGGGGACGGTGGCGCCGTCGGCATAGCCGATGTCGTCGAGGTACTTGCCGCGGTACCAGAAATTGATGCCGTCGGTGACGGGCAGGTCGGGTTCGGCGCCATACATGGATTCGCCGGCCGGGCGGACGCCGGTGACGGTGACGGTCGTGGAATCGGAGAGTCCGGCGTTGTTGATGACGGTAAAGGTCACGCTATTCGCGCCCTCGCCAATCGCCTCGGGCGAAACCGACATCGAATAGATGCCGGAGACGGCGTCATGAGAGCCGAAATCGACGTCCGACGCAAGGAGCTTGCGGGCGCCGGTGGCGGGGTCGAGCGCGAGCGTGACATCGCGCGCGACGGCGGTCGGGGCGACTTCGGTGTAGGAGATCGTGTCGGTCGCGACATTGGTCACGAGCGTGCCGCTCTTCCAGACACGCGTCCAGCAGGCGACGGAGATGGTCCCGCCTTCGACCGGCTCGCCGGACACGGCGATGCGGGACGGCGGGTTGAGGACGTCGAAGTCGGCCCACGCGGAATCGTCCAGCGAGGCCGGGTCGTCAGTGGCGGTGAACTGGTACTGAGAACCGGCGGCGATATCCGGGTAGCCGGCCACCGCGAGTTCCGTGCCGGAGGTGAAATCGACACTCCCGGACACGGGGTTCGCGACCTCGAAAAGGCTGGGCTGCATGCGCAGCTCAAGCCCCGGGATGGCGCGCCCGGCGGCATCAGTGATGCGGAGCGCCATGTAGTCGCCTCCGCCGAACTCCTCGAGTTTGACGGTGATCGAATTGACGCCTGCGCGGAGTTTGCCTAGAGTCGTATACTCGCCGCCGGCGCCTCCGTGCGCGATCTGGCGGACGCCGTTGACCCAGACATAGAGGCCGTCGTCGTTGCAGTGGCGGAAGGACACGTCTATGTCCTCGTCGCCGGGGACATTGACGTAGAAGTGCCAGTACTTGATGTAGTTGTCGCGGTCGGGCTGCGGAATCCACTGGCCGTTGGCGGCGTCGATGGACATGTCCGTCCAGACGAGCGAACCATCGGAGGAAGTCGCGCCGGGGACGCCATCGTAGACGAGGCCGGCAACCGGGTGCTGATTGGTTTCCGAGCCAAAGTCGGCCAGCTGGTCATTACCGATAGCGCCGCAGAGGTTGCGATCCAGGTAGTGGTTGTCGAAGTCGGAACCGAGGTGGAGCATGCGGGTGATCCAGCCGGCGCCCAGGGGCCAGCTCTCGCCGCCCACGCCGACCTCGGACTTGACGTAGGGGATCGCAGTGACGGTCGCGACGGCGGACGCGGACGCACCGGCGATGTTTACGACCGTGAGCGTGACCTGGGTCTCGCCGACAGCGGAGATGGTGTCGGGAGCGACAGTCATCGACGCGATGCCGAGATCGTCCATGCAGCCGTTGTCGATCTCGGCGGGAACCAGTTTGCGGGTGCCGTCCGCGCCGAGCATGAGGGTGGCATCGCGGACCGCGACGGTCGGGAGCTCGGGCCTGTAGACGATCGAATCGGAGAAACCTTGCACCTCTGACCCGACGCCGGCGCGGAGCCAGGCTCGGAACGTCACCTCGTCGCCGCTTTCGGCGGTAAAGCCGATGGTCTCGGACGGCGTCATGCCGGGCGTGTACGGCTTCCATGCGCCGTCGGCGGGTTCGGAATCGGCGCCGACGGTGATCTGGTATTCGGTGGCGGACGAGACAACCGGGAATCCGCCGACCACGACGGAACCGGACGCGGTATAGGCGAGACCGCCAGTGACGGGATTCGCGACAACGAACATTGGGTACCCGCCGGCGATGCCGTACTTCGCCTGGAGATACGAGCCGACGACTTCGGATTCGGCAGCGGACAACTGGCGGTTGAACACGAGGATTTCGGCGATGTCGCCGGTGAGTCCGCCGACATAATCGGCGTTGTCGGTAAACGCGCAGCCCAGACGCAGCATTTGCGACGAACCATCGTTGACATGGTCGCCAAGCATCTGGGCATCGTTGGCCGTCGCATACTCGCCGCCATTCACGCGGAGCGAAAGCGAGGACGGGCCGGAGGAGGACGTGCCTGTCACGACATCCTCGATCACGGCGAACTCGCCCTGGGTGACCGGACGGGCCACGCCCAGCGGACCGGTATGCCCGAGGAGCCAGCGGGTGTAGCCGATTTCGGTCGTCGTGGGACAGCCGTTGAACGTAAGGCCGCTATGGTAGCCAGTGCGCGAGAAGATATAGGAAGAAAGCTGAGTTCCGGCGTCGCCTGAGCCACTCGTGGCGCGCGCCACGACGAACGCGGTGTTTGGATTGTTGAACAGTGCGGCGATCATGGCGTTGTCGGCCTGCAGGAAGCGCGCCGTACGCGCGTCGATGCGCTCGAAATGCACGACCGGCAGACCATTTACTACGCCGGTCGCGTATGAGGGCGCGCGACCTGCGTCGTTCTGGTAAAATTCGATTCCGCTGGCTTTGTCCTTCCAGTACGTGACGGCCGCGCCGTTTTCGGCGGCCTCGCCGTTCGCGACAAGGTCGCCAGCGTCGAGCCACAGGGACAGTCCGTCTACGGTGACGGGCGAAGCGCCGAAGGAGGTCGCGGCCGCGACAAGCAGGCCAGCGACGCCAAGCATGATGCGTTTGGTGTAATTCATGGATACAGTTCCCCTCTGGAACAACAGTTTAAGGTCAAGAAGATTACGCCTTGGGTTGGCATGGTGCAAACAAAAAAACGGCGCCGTACGAATCTGCTTGAACGCGCGTCCTGGAAAAGATATCCTCACTCACATCCTTTCTGCGGGCGTAATTCAATGGCAGAATAGGAGCTTCCCAAGCTTCTTACGTGGGTTCGATTCCCATCGCCCGCTCCATCCGGCTTAAAAAAAAACGGCGCGCCCCGAATTTTGCGGCGCGCCGTTTTTTCCCCTTCCTAGCAAGTGCGCTCGGCAACTAGCGAGGACACTCCTCTTCACCCTGCATGTGGACCCAGAACACCCTGAATGATTCGCGGACGCCGACGCGCGCGAAAAGATACCACAGCACCAGCGCGGAAACGATAATCGCAACGGCGAGCGAAGCGAATGCATGATGGACGAAGATAAAGTCGAGGACAGGATGCGCCTTCGTCCACATCACGCGGCGGCGGCGCTTCGGGGAAAGCTCTCCCGGCGCGGCGGCGGCGGGATCGTGCTCGCCAAGGATCTCCAGCGCGCGCCGGATGTCGAGCGCCTTCGCACGGCATGCGGGGCAACGGCGCAAATGCTCGCGCACTAGAAGCGATTGCGCAGGGCCGAGCTCGCGGGCCATGTAGGAGAAAAGCACCTCGTCGATACGATCGCAGCCCACCTTCTTCGCGCCATCGGGCAACGGGGTGTCGGCGCCAATCGCGTCTGGCACGGATTCATATTCGTTGGACGTGGCGCTCATTTCGATTCGTCCTCCCCGCGGGCCAGTATAGCCGCGAGCTTCTTCATCGCATTGTGAAGGATGTATCCGACATTGCCGACCGTCAATCCCGTAATCGCGGAGATTTCCTTGTAGCTCTTGCGCTCGTACACCTTGAGGGTGACAAGCTCGCGCTCGCGGTCGGAAAGGCACTGGAGCGCCTTTTCCGCGGCGGCGGCGCGGCCAGAACCAGGATCGACCTCGTCGCGCGCATGGTCGCGGGCGAACATCTCGCCCTGTTCCTCGGCGTGCCTGCGGTGAAGGATGCGCAGGCGCGACTCGCGGCGCAAGTGGTCGATCGCCTCGTTGTGGGCGACACGATAAAGCCATCCCTGCAGTTGCGGGGATGGCTCTAGGGCGTCGTGCCAGCTGCGCGCCAGCCTGACGAGCGTTTCCTGGACGATGTCCTCAGCCGACGATGCGTTGCCGGTAAGACGCGCGACATAGCGCAGCAGGCGGGATTCATACTCCGCCACGACACGCGCAAACGCGCCCTGCCCGCCCTTGTCGCCGTCATCGGCCATGGCGCGCCAGAAGCCGCGGGCTACTCGACGCGAAGGACGCTGTTCAGCGTGCCCATCGCGTTCTGGACCCAATCCTTGCAATCGGGATCGACACACCATGTGCCATCGACAACGAACTTGTACTCGTAGGTGCCGGGGGCAAGGCGGACAATCGCCTTGTAGAGGCCTGTGCCTTCCTTGTCTTCCATAATCTTCGCGGCGGGATCCCATTCGTTGAAATCGCCGGCGACGGAAACCGTGCGGCCTGGCTCGGCGCGGTATGTGAATGTGACGCGATGCAGCGTGACTTTCTCCGCCGGCTTTGCCGAAGGAGCCGCGGCGGGCTTGGCCACGCAGGCGCGTGCACATTTCCTGGTTGTGGTTTTCTTCATTTCTTCTTGCCTTGTAACATTGGACTCCATCGATAGTTGGGAAGCCCAAAAGAGGGGGCGTGATATTGCGCTTTTGGCGACCCAAAAGTCAACCAGTTAATCGCGCCAATCCGTTCTTTATAAACCAGGTTTCAATCTACAGGCTCGCAATCGCCGCATCGTAGCGGGCGAGCGTAGTGCGGATTTCGGACGGACGGTTGCGGGCGTTCCAAAGCGTCGTGAACCGGCGGCGCAAGGCGCGAAGCATGTCGGCGATCTCGGCGCGCGCCGCGGGCGTATCGCTTCCGCCTTCGCCCAGGGCCTCGACCTTGCGGGCGGCGCAGTCAATGGTATCGACCGCGAAAATCCAATACGGCAAGACGCCGAACCTATCGACGCCCTTTTCGCGCGCCAGGTCAACGAACACCTTGCGGATCGCGGCGAGCCGCGCGCGCACTTCCGTCGCGTATGCGGCGTCGAAACGGAACTTGCCGACAGCGATCGCGCCGTTTTGGATGTGGGATGCGGAGACTGGCTGCTTCATCGAAAAAAGCGGCGCGCCGCTTTCCGCGAAGAGCACATGCTGCCAAATGCTCTGGTAATACGGGTCTATGTGCAACTGCGAAATCTCGCCGAGTTCGCGAAGGGCATCCTCGACGGCCTTGTCGCGCGTGCCAAGGAAAAGATCGCAGAAGCGGGCGTCGAACGTCGCCTGGTCGGCATCGACATTCCATGAGATCTCCGCGCCGAAGAGATAGCCGTATGTCGAATACTCCAGGAAGTTGTAGTGGCCGCCATCGCCCCAGTCGGTGTTGAGCAGGCCAAGGGCGCCGAATTCGCGGCCAGCCTTCGCGAATCCAACGATCGAAGCGCGAGATTCGGGAATGCGCGGGAAAAGCGAGACATACGCGGAAGTCGATGGGCAGACAATGAATGGCACTCCCGCCTTCTTGAAATCCTCGACCCGGCGGAATGGATGGTCCCAGGTGTAGCCCCAGTCCAGCACCGTGACATCCTTCGGAATCTGCGGGATCAAATCGGGGTACTTGCGGATTATGTCTCCCCAGAACATGATTGTGCGGCCATGCTTCGCCGCGAGTTCGCGCAGACGGAGGATGTGCTCGAGATAGACGACGCCCTTGCCCTTCCGCCTGCAAAGCTCGTAGCTTTGTCCAAGGCCGAGATCCCATGTCTCATCGCAGCAGACATTGAAGCGCTTCGACGTGAAGCACGGCAGGAACTCGTCGAAGAGACTTTCGAGGAACGGATAGATATCGGGATTCGCTGGAGTGAGCGTCCACCCCTTGTGCAACTGCCATTCCGACATCTTCGCCGCTTCGGGCGAAACGTATTCCTTGCGGCAGCGGTCCTCCGCGAGAACGGCGTACTTTGGATTTGAGAGAAGCACGGTCGCAAGGTGGCCGAACGAAGCGAGCGACGGGACAAGCTCGATATGGAGCGAGCGGCATTCGGCGTCGAGCGCGCGGATGTCGTCGGGAGTGAGCGAAGACGCATCGCGCCCGATATCGGGATGGTTCTTGAAGACGAACGTATGCTCGACATAGAGCTGGAGCATGTTCACCTTGTAGGAGGCGAGCAGATGGGCGAGCGCGACAAGCGACTCAAGGGTCGGAACGCGGCCGCGGGCGACATCGTAGTAAACGCCGCGATCGGCGAAATCGGGCTCGTCGCGGATGGTCAGGCATGGCACGCCGCCGCCAGGGGTCTGGCGCACGAGCTGCGCCAGCGTCTGGATGCCGTAGAAGACGCCGGCTGGAGTGCCGCCGATGAGCGTGATCGAGCGCGGCGTGACCATGAGCGCATAACCCTCGCGCGGAAGCGAAGGATCGAGCGAGATGGAGATTTCGTCGCCGGAACGCGGCGCGCCGCTTTTTGCATTCGGGAAGAGTTCCGCCAAACGCGCGGCCTCAGCCGCAAGGGATGGGTCGCCGACGCCAATCGACGGCGCGACGGAAGGACAGAAGCGGCCTTGCGCAAGCGTGACGTGCCTAGGCTGGGGAAGCAGCGAGGGATTCATTTTGAACTCCTTTTCCCAAAACCAAAAAATTCTCCGCCCCGTCTGGAACAGAGAATCTTGTGAAAATGGTGCACCCGAAGGGACTCGAACCCCCACGCCTCGCGGCATAAGAACCTGAATCTTACGTGTCTGCCAATTTCACCACGGGTGCAGAAACGCGGATAGTATCGCACAAAGCGCGTATTTGAGTCAATCCGATTGCTCCAAGTCTCGAAATTCAAGCTGCGTTTTGCTTAAAGGGACAGACTATTTAAGATTTGAGATTTGTTAATTTACTGTCAATTATAAAGATAGGAAGATTATTCGCGGATTTGGGTTTTCGAGATGGGTAGCCAGACCATCACATCGTGGTCGGTATCGAGAGGAAGCTTGCGGAATTCGATTTCGTAGGAACGATTCATCCGGAACTTCAGGAAACGGGCGGTAATGGTCATCTTGTCGGGATCGGAATCGTCGGCGATAGGCTCGTCGGCCGAATAGCGGCATCGGGCGATCATCGGCTCGTCGGCGGTTTCATCGTCGAGCAACTTCTCGAATAGCCTGCCCTGCATGACCAGTTTGAGGGCCATGGCACGGAGATCGTCATTGGAGTCTGTCCCCATCCCGATATCGCGTCCGGAATGGTAGTATTCCATCAGAATCTTCGCGAAACGCTCCGGCTGCGTCGCCATGCGGATGGCAACATACTGCTGCATTTCAAGATACATCGACTCGGCTTTCCAGAGATCGGCGTCGGATTCCGTGGCAAGGAAACGCTCGAGCCACGCATCTTCGATCAAGATGGCGCGGACCTTGGCTTGCGCCGCATCCGAATCTTCCATTTCAAGGATCGCCTGCACTTCCTTCACGCATGTCTGGAAGAGTTCCATTGTCGAAACGCGCGGTTCTTCAGGCGCCGCCAGCGCCTCCGTGTCATCAGTGACTACCGCGGACTCTGCGGCAACCGCCATGTCGGCATGTTCCTCTTCAGTGCGGGCGCAACCGCAATGCAACAATGCGACGAGACTCATGGAGCATAGCGCCATGCTTCCCAGGGAATTTAGAAACCTAGCCATGCATCCATTCCGTATCAAGCGGGATTGTAACAGGTCCATCGGCAACCATTTCGATGCGCATGTCGGCGCCGAAGATTCCTGCGCCGAAGCGTTCTTCGCCCAATTCCGCGCGGAGTCGCTCCGACATCGCGGCATAAAGCGGCTGTGCGATTTCGGGACGCGCCGCCGCAGAAAAGCCTGGGCGGTTTCCGTGACGGGCGTCGGCATGGAGCGTGAACTGCGAAATGAAAAGTATCCCGCCATCCACATCGCGTACCGAACGGTTCATGCGCCCTTCGGAATCCTCGAATATCCGAAGCGCGAGAAGCTTTTGGATAATCCAATCGGCATCCTTGCCGGTATCGTCGGGCGCGACGCCAAGCAGCACCATCAGGCCCTTGCCGATGGAGCCTGTAACCCTGCCCTCGACCGACACCGCGGCCGATTCGACCCGTTGTACAAGCGCTCTCATTTTCCGTTTTGCCCAGCCTTGTCGAGCGCCTCGATTGCTTCTGCCGCCTTTTCGAAATAGAGATCGAGGTAGTCGGGCGAAAATGCCGAGGAGTGTGGATAGAGGAAGGCGTTTGGCGCGTTGCGAAGCGGCGAATCGACGGGAAGCGGTTCCCGCTTGAAGACATCGAGAACCGCGCCCGCGACGCGGTGTTCAACGAGCGCGGCGGCAAGCGCGACATCATCGATTGAATTTCCACGCCCGAAGTTGTAGATGAATGCGGACGGCTTCAACAGCGCAATGCGGCGCGCGTCGAGCATGTCGGTCGTCTCGGCGCCCGACGGCAGGAGGCATACGAGGTGATCCGCCTGTGGCAGGACTTCATCGAGATGTCCGACCGAAAACACGGCATCCGCGGCTTCGGGATCGGGCGACGCATTGCGACGCACGCCGATCACCCTTGCGCCAAGCTGCCTCGCCATTTTTCCAAGGATGCGACCGATGTTGCCAAAGCCGAGAATCACGATCGTCGAGTCGTGGACGCGCCGATTGGTTTTTACGATTCCGTCATTTGGCCACGCGGCGCCACGGGATGTCATCGCATCCGCGAACTGCAGCAATCCATGCGAACAAGAGAGGATAGCGCCAAGCGCGGTTTCGGCCATTATCGCGCCATGGAACGTGCCATAGTGGAGCGTGACTCCCGGCGGCGGTACGACCCTGAACAAATCCTGTCCGGCCGCAGGCGTGCAGATGTGGCGGAGCCTGGGTGCGAGCGCGAACCATTCCTGCTTGAATTTCCAGATGAAGACTGCGAGTGCCTCTGGCAGAAGACTCAGGAACTCCGCCTCGCTGCGGCACAGATGGACTTTGCCAGAATGGTCAACGCGCTCCGCAAAGCGGCGGACCTGTTCATCGGTCGGCTGGAAACATGGAACGGAATTCTGGAGAAACACAAGTCTCATGCGCGGGATTGTACCACAAGCCGATGGGACAACCATGCAAAAAACGGCGCGCCGTTTTCTGTCAGTATTCCTGCGGTGCGGACTGTCGCAATGGGATATCCGAAAGATAGTCCGGCGCGGCAAGGCGTTCGGCCACGTAATTGAAATCTGGAGAAGCGCCCGCTTCCCATGTGGGAATCGCCTTTTCGAGGCGCAATGCGACCATCTCAAAGTATCTTGCGCGATCGACGGGGGCGCACTTCCCAAGCGCGGCCGCATAAGCCGCCGCCGGCGGCGGCAGCTTGATTTCGCCACGCGCGATGCCGATCGCCTCGCGTGCCGTGCGGAGCGCTTCGTCCATCTTCCCGTTCACCGCGTATGCCACGGCAAGCGCCTCGAGGTCGCGCGGTTCGCGGCGATCGGAAAGGAGTCGCATGGCATACGCCTCGCGCATCGCCTCCTTGCGTTTTTCAGGATCATCCGATGCGATCGAAGCCCAGATGCGGCCTTCCCGCGCGGGCGTCCAACCGGGAAGTTCCGCGAGGGCGTCGTTGTACGCGGCGAGCGCAGACGGAATGTCGCCGAGCCGCACAAGGGCGTCGCCAAGGCGTTTCGACGCCTCGCGCTTTTGGTTTGAAAGAGGACGGGCGCGGATTATGCGGTTCGTTGCTGAAACGAGGTCGCCCTCGATGAGATCGATGTGGGCGAGGCGCAGGTCAAACAGCGGTTGCAGTTCCGGGCCGCCGCCAAGAGACAATGACTGCTCAAATTCCGCGCGGGCTTCGGGAAGGCGGCCCTGTCCGAGGTAGATGCTTCCAAGCACCTCGTGCGCCCCGGAAATATCAAGCCCATCGGCGATCAGGCGATTGAGCAGCGATATCGCCTCGTCCGTTTCGCCAGTGGCAATCATTGCCTTTACAAGGAGAAGCTGCGCCTTCGAGTGTCCGGGCATGAGCGCCGCGATTTCACGGATGCGCGGAAACGCCGCTTCGGCATCGAGCGCCCCTTCGGTAAGTCGCGCCGTGAATTGGCCGACTTCCATCGAAAGCGGCAGCGCATCCTTCACATCGATGCGTCCATCGCCTGGCTTTGCCGCGGCGCGTGCGGCCTCTAGCGCCTTCTTCGCGGAATCGCCGCCGGCAGTGTAGCCAAGCGAGCGAAGGCGCGCGAGCATGGCGGGGTCGATTTCCGTGACCTCTGGACTTTCGGAAGAGACATCGACATCAAATCTGATCGACTCGAGAATGCCCGAAAGTTCCTCGGCAATGTCGTCATCTGGTCCGGCCCGGTTGTCATTTTCCGCGCCATCGACACTGATGTCGTAAAGTTCGCACTTTGGCGATTCGATGAACTTCCAGTTGCCGCGACGGACGCCGGCGACTGGCGCCCAATCGTGCGCGATCGCGCCGTAGAGCGACTCCAAGTAAATGGCGCGGGCGTCGGCATCGCCTTGCGAAAGCGCGGCGACATCCTGCAAGGGAAGGCCCGCGGCCGCATGGCGTTCGGCTTGCCAGTCAATGCCGAAGACGCCACGCGAAAGCGTTGGCGCGATATCGACGCATGTGGCGACGGCAGAAACGCGGCGCGCCGCGCGCCAGCCAGAACGACGCGCTGGCTTTACGACAAGCGGAACGCGGACCGCGCAATCGTAAACGGTGAAACCATGATGTGGCTCGTTGTGCTCGCCGAGGCTTTCGCCGTGGTCGCCGACAACGATGATCCACGTATCGGCGTATGACTTATCGGCCTTGAGGCGGGCGACAATGCGTCCGACCAGGGCATCCGCGTACGATATTTCCTGCGAGTATGGATCAACGGCGCCATGCGCGGCAAATTCGGGATGCTCATCGTATGGCCCGTGAGGGTCGTAGAAATGGACCCATGCGAACCACGGCTTTCGTGGAGCCGCATCCTTGCTTCCAAGCCATTCGATGAAGCGGTCGGCAGTGATGGCCCCATCGATCGACGGCCATGCGGCGGCATGGTTCTCCTGACGATTGGCCGCGACGCTCGCCAGCACGCGCTGGGGGAGACGGTCGTCGTATGTGTCGAAACCGCGCGCGAGTCCGAAACCGTGGTCGAGAACGACGGCCGAAATGAATGCCGCCGTATCGTAGCCATTCGTCGAAAAAAGTTCGGCGAGTGTCGGGATGTCGGATGGAAGGCACCCGCCATCGTTCGCGCGAAGGCCGTGGCGAAGGGGTGTCACGCCGGTGAAGATCGAGGAATGCGCCGGAAGCGTGAGAGGGCAAACCGTATAAGCCTGTTCGAAGACGGTTCCATCGCGCGCGATTGCGTCGATGTTCGGCGTGTACCCCGAATGTGGCTCGTAGCAACCGATGTGGTCGGCGCGCGTCGTATCGAGCGTTACAACGAGGACATTTGGATGCTCGGGCGGACGCGAGCAACCGCAGACGCAACAGACCGCGATCGCGATAACTATCGCCGCGGCGCGCTTGAAACGGATGTGGCATTCAAGGCGGCGTTCCCAAACGAGCACAAGCGCCAGCACCCAGCGCGAAAGGAGCAGCCACCAGAAAAATCCGCCGGCGGCGACAAGCAGCAGCAAGTCCTCGATGTTGCTGTGTGCGACGGCGATGTGATGGTTGAAGAGGTCGCTTTCCTCCTTCGGCGCGTGCCCCTGCTCGCATTCGTCGATCATGATCGCGGCGCCGTATGCCAGGCCGAGAGTGTTCGCGACTATCCACAGGAACGCCGTATCTGGACGCAGGCCAAAGAGCCGCATCACGGGGCGCAATTGACGGCCCAGCCAAGTCGTAATGCCGAATTCTGCGAGGAGTGCCTGGAGGATTGTGAGCGTGAAGATAAGAAACGACATCTTCGCGAGCAGACGAAGTGTCTGAAGTACCCACGCCGTCAGCGCAGGAATCCACGGTTGTACGGCTGTCGCCGCGGCCGAGGCATCCGCCGCGGCAGTAGCAGTCATCCCTTCGCCAGGCATGAGGCGGTTGAGAATCCACGCCATGCCGATCGAGGCTGCGGTGCGGATGAAAACTATGCGCGTGGCCGAGGATCCAGTGCGAACCTGGACAGCGGTTTCCGCAATCACGTTGTGGGCGCAAAGCGCCATCACAGCGACAAGCGTAACGGCGCGTGGATCCGTCAAATGAATCGCGTCGATCGCGGCGATACATGCGTAGATGTTCACGAAATAGGCCGAGACATACGCAAGCGCGGCCTCGCCGGGCAAGCCGACGAAACGGCAAAGGGGGGCAAGCGCGCTTGAGATGTACGAAAGCGCTCCGAACTGCCGCAGCAAGAGGATCGCGAAAGACACGGCGGCCGTCAGCGGCAAGAGCCATCGCACCGTCTTCCACGCCGAAGGCACGGCGCGCTTCGCGGCGCCCGCGCATCTTGAAAGGAACTTTTCCATGGTGTCGTTTGGTCACTGAAGAAGTCATTAAGCGTAAGGACTTCGCAAACTCTCCGCAACTTCAAACTAGAAACATGGACTCTTAAATAGTCCCCTTAAGCAATAGTGTCGCGCTAAAGGCGGCAATCTGAGGCATTTTCGCATATTGATTTTCAATTCGCGGATAGATTAAAATAATTCCTCGTTCTTTTCTTCGAAAGAAAGGGCTCACGATGTCTCTCTTCGCCTCCCGCCTCACCATGTCCCTTTGTTCTTTTGCCATCGCGGCATCGGCCTTCGCAATCGATGCGCCCGTGGCAACCGAAGCCACATCGCGCACTGCAAACGGCTTTACCGCGACCTGGGAGGCAGTCACCGGAGCAACATCCTACAAATTCGACCTATTCCGCGTGGGCGAGGCAGTATCGCAGTCTGCGACGGAAGGGTTTGACAACCTGACTTCAGACCCTTCGACAATTCCCAATGGCTGGGAAATTTCCAGCGGTTACGATATCAATAGTAGTTCCGGATATGCTGGCGCAAGTGTCCCCGCATTAAAGTTAACAGTTGATGGCAATACCATGACTTCATGCGCATACGATGGTATAGTCACAAATGTTTCATATACCGTCCGCTGTTCTTCGACAACGAAGACTTCGATATCCTTCGTGGGGCTTGATTCCAATAGGAATTGGGTATCGATCGCAGATGATTATGTATTTTCAGGCACAGGCAAGTTTTATCCAGGATTCTCTGTTGATCCTTCTCTCGGGATTACTCGTATTCAATTCGTCTTTAACCGTAAAGGAACAGCAGGTAATCTTAATCTCGACGATATCACCGTAACCTATTCGCACACCACCCTGGAGCCAGTCATTTCCGATTACGATGTCGGCAACGGGATCGCATACCCCGTTACGGACCTTGCTCCCGCGACATACCGCTATGTCGTGCGCGCGACTGACGGCGCGGGCACTTCCGCCGATTCCAACGCGATCGATGTCGAGGTCACGGGCATCAATCCTCAAGAGGAGGCGCCCGATGCGCCTGTCGCCCTTGCAGCGACTGGAATGTCCGCCACGGGTTTCACCGCAAACTGGACGCCAAGCGATGGCGCGACAGGCTACACTATCGACCTTGACTTGATTAACTCGACACCCGCCCGTCGCGTCACG
>JAZQOE010000068.1:0-21399 GCA_045627705.1 Kiritimatiellia bacterium
TTACGGCGATAAGCGATGCTTTTGGCGCAGGCATCGGCGGTGCCTATTACGGTTCGGGCGGTCTCGTCACGATCAACGGCGGCAAGGTTACCGCGAAGGGTCTGTATAGCGCCGGCATCGGCAATGGATGTTATGGTTCGGGCACGACCGTCACGATCAATGGCGGCACGGTCGAAGCGTCGCATGGCTACACGGCGGCTGACATTGGCGCCGGCTATGACGTGTATGGCTATGGCTCGAGCCCGACCGTCACGATCAACGGCGGCAACGTCAAGGCGGAGACGATTCAGAACGCGCCGACCAACAGCGCAAACGCGGCGGTTTGGTGCGTGACGGTCGAGTGCGGAGTGCAGAGTGCGGAGTGCGGAGTGAAGGTTGAAGGGTTGGATGGGTATGGGACGCAGGACATCTATCCGATTGACGGCAAGGTGTACCTGTGGCTACCGGACGGGACGCACGACTTCACACTTTCGGACGGCAGGACGGACTGCCGCTACCATGCGGTCGTCAGCGGCGCGGACATCACGGTCGAGCCGCTGCCGTTGGTCATAATCGACACGGACATTGGTTCGAGCATGGACGACCTCTTCACGGTCGATCTCGCGGTGCGGATGCACGGGGCGGGCAGGATCTACCTGATGGCGGTGATGTTGAATCGTCCCGACAACAGCGATGAGGATGGGCATGGTGAATTTCTTAAATTCGCCGACCGTTATCTTGCCTCGCTCGGGTTCGGCGACCTGCCGCTGGGGTCGTCGATGCCGTTGGCGGCGGATCGTATTCCACAGCATGTGTTCAATCCCTATTGGACGCTCATTTACTCGAACAACGTAACCGGGGTTGGAGCGCTGATGCCGACGAACAGGACGGATGCGCAACTTGCGAATTGTACGAGTGCAGTCAAGCTTTACCGGCGCCTCCTCGAGGATGCGCCGGACAAGTCGGTCGTCATCTGCTCGATCGGTTTCCTCAACAACCTGAAGGCGCTGATGGAGTCGGAGGTGGATTACGATGGGGATGGCATATACTCCACGGGACTGGAACTCATCGCGGCGAAAGTGAAGGGGCTGCGCATCATGGGCGGATGTTTCGATCCAGCGGTTGCGCCGGAAGAGACGGACGGCGCGGAATACAACGTCGCCGGCGACCCGGTCGCGGCGAAGAAGGTCATCGAGGAGTGGCCGTCGCCTGTCATCGTCAGCCCGTGGGAGGTGGGCCTAGATCTGGAGTACAAGCCTGAGGACGTCCTCAGGGACTTTCCGGACGGCACGTTGGATCCGGTTGTCCGCGCCACCTACACGTATTGGCCCGATCCGGGGCCTGACGCCATGAACCGTCTCTGGGATTTGGCGACGATTCTGCCGCTTGCCGAGGGCGAGACGCTCGCGCCGCTGTCGGCGATGGGCGGAATATCGGTGGACGACGCGGGCAGGACGACGTTCACGGAGGACGCATCCAGCAACCGTTGCTACCAGGTCGCGTCAAACATGAACGCGACGGCGGTGATGTACCGTGTCCGCACGATTTTCCGGTCGGGAAATCCGCCTGGCCCGACATGCGAGGGCGGCGAGATCGCCAATGTGGGCGGCGAGTGGGTCGTCACGCCGACGAACGATGCGGCGACGGTGACGATCACGGGGCTGCCGGAGGGCGAGACGGTCGCGGCGGTGTATCTCTGGGATAGTCTCGTCCCGAGCGGCGCGTTCAAGGGCTTCGGCGAGGACGGCACAACCTTCTCGCTCGAGCTCGACCCAGATGGAGTAGTGGGCGGGACGCCTGTGCGCCCGCGGATCGGCGACCTCGCCCCGGAGGCTGGCGAGGCGTTCATCGTCGACGAGAACGGCGTGATGCTGAAGTTCAAGACCATCAACGGGCTTTACTACGAGCTTATCCGCGCCGTCGGCGGCTTTGACTTCCGAAGGGTCGGCGAGGACGGAATCTGGCTCGTTGGTGACGGCGGCGTCGGGACTTTGCATGATGCGCCGGAGGGTTCCCCGGCAGGCGCGGTGCTCTATGCGCTGTGGGTCTGCCGTCCGGTTTGGCAGGCACCGACGAGTGATACGCCGATTGGCTCGTATACGCCGACGGACGGCGATCCTGGCGTGCCGGTGCCTCCTGCGCCTCCACCTCCGCAACCTCCGCCGCCTCCGCCGATCCCGCGCCCGTATCAGTACCAAATGTAGATTTGCTTCGCGCATTCGGCGAACGGATGGGGCTGCCACGCCGACGCTTCGCTGCTGACTGGCGCAAAAAGGGCGGATGCTCCGGAGCCGCCGCAAACCTGATCTTTCCGTTCCGTGCATCAGGTCTGCGGCACGGCCGGAATCCGTGACCTACCAACCGCCGCGCCACAATCCGCGAAGTGGGAGCGATGTGGAATGGCATTTTTGATTCGTCGTATGCGCATTTGTGTTCTCCTTCCGGTTGCGGAACAGCAGAGCAAGGTCAGGTCGGGCGCGTACGACATCGCGGGTGCGTTCACGGTCGGCGACGGGGCGATTGCGTTCAACGGGAACGGCGCGGTGACGATTGGCGGCGAGACGATTCCCGTGAAGCCGACGATTGGCGATCTCGACGAAGGCGAGCCGTTCACGGTCGGCGAAGGAAGCGTGACGGTGACGGTCAGGACGATACCGGGCCTGAAGTATTCGCTTGTTCGTGGCATCGAACTTGGTGCGATTACCACGACGGTAGTCAAACCGACGCTTGCGACCGAAGCGCAGATGACGCTGACGGACGCCGAGCCGTCAGCGGACAAGGCGTTTTACAAGGTCGTGGTGTCGGTGCCGTAAGGATTTCGAAAGCGAATAGACCGCCAAATTACCGAACGAAACGACGCCAAATCTTGCAAGTTAAATGCCCCAAAAAGATAAAATAAATCAGCCCAAGAATGCAAAGTTGTGGTATGATAACGGCGAAATGAGGTGAAGCATGGATCGGCGGAAATCGAGGAAGGAGCCGAGCATCTCAAGGAGGTAAGGCGACTGATCGGCGAGTACAACAAGACGGAAAAGCAATGTCCGTTGCGTCTTCCCGACGTGTTGCTGGTCATTACCGGCGGTGCGCAGGCCTACACACGCCCCGACGGCGTGATCGTCTGTCCGCTTTCGGCTCTGCGGCCGTGCGACGGCGACGATACAGATAGCCAAAGGGGTGCGCGTGTAGGCCTGTGCCGGCGGATAGGTAAGAGGTTTGGGAAGATAACAGATAACAAGTATCGCTGGGGGCTTCGCCCCCAAGACCCCCGCACGGACACGACGGCGGGGCGCCGTCGCAACGCACGCTGGGCGGCAACATTTGACCTGGTTGGCCGGAAATCAATTCCGCATAGCCCGCGCCGAATTACAGGCGGATTTCAATTTAATCCATCAAAATCGCGGGCGTACGATGCGGATTGATTTGCGGCCGAAATTGCGGCGGCGAAGCCGTTGCGGACTGATTGAGATAACAGATAACAGAGAACAGATAACAAGTGTTGCTGGGGGCCTTGCCCCCAAGACCCCTGCGAGATTTGCGACCGCGCGGGATGCGCGGTCCCCCTGATGCCGCAGCCTGTTCTCGTTTTTGCATGTCGAGGCAATCGAGTTGTTCGACATGATCGACATGCGCGATTTCGCCATGGTGGTCGCTCCGCGCCCGATACAGATGGCAACCGTGCCGTGTGCGTTGCGACGGCATCCTCGCCGTCGCCTCCGTGCGGGGGGTCTTTTGTTTGACGCATTTCGTGACATCCCATCTCGTTTTGTGGTAATAATCACCCCGTGGTACGCGATGTCGCAAGCCAACTTCAAACGTTGAGGCAGCAATGAAGTCCATCCTCATTTCCGATCACTGGTTCCTCCGCGCGCCATTCACAAATGGCGAATATTCCAAGATCGATCTTCCACACGATGGTTCGATTTCGCTCCCGCGCGATCCCAAGGCGCAGGGCAGGGCATCGAATGGCTTCTTCCAGGCGCGCGATCTTTCCTACACGCGCTTCCTTCGCATTCCGGCGGAATCGCCGCACGCGATCCTCGACATCGACGGCGCGTACATGTGCGCCGAAGTGGTTGTAAACGACCACCACGCGGGAATCCATCCGCATGGCTACACTCCGTTCCTTATCGACATTTCGCGCTATGTGCGACCTGGCGGCGTCGATAAACTGCGCGTCATGACGTCAGGAATCCAGCCTTCGACGCGCTGGTACTCCGGCTGCGGGATCTATCGCGATGTCTTACTGTGGCTTGGCGGCGCAATCCGCATCGAGCCACGCGATACATTTGTATGGACCGAAAGCGCGAGCGAATCGCGCGCGCTTGTCCGCGCAAAGACGCATGTCGCCGCAGACCATGATGCCGATGTCGAACTCCGCGCCGCGATTTTCGATGACGCCGGACGCGAAGTCGCAGCTCGATCGGCATCGCTCCACGCCACCGCCGGCGAAAAGTCATCCGCGGAGTTTTGCTTTGAAATAGCTGATCCCGCGCTTTGGGACATGGATTCACCGCGCCTCCATTCGCTTCGGATCGATGTTTTCGAAAATGGCACGGTCATTGATTCCGATGAAACGACCTTTGGCATCCGCACGATTTCCTTCGACGCCAGGAATGGATTCCGCTTGAACGGACGCACCCGCAAGCTCCGCGGCGGCTGCATCCATCATGACCATGCGGTCCTGGGCGCCGCGGCATTCCCAGCGGCGGAAGAACGCAAGGTGCGCCTTTTGCGCGATGCCGGGTTCAATGCGCTCCGCATAGCGCACAATCCTCCATCGCGCGCGTTGCTCGAGGTGTGCGATCGGCTTGGCATAGTCCTTTTCGACGAAGCATTCGACATGTGGGTAAGCGGCAAGAACACCTCCGACTACCATCTCTGGTTCCGCGACTGGTGGGAGCGCGACATCGAGGCGATGGTCATTCGCGACCGCAACCATCCGTGCGTGATCGGCTGGTCGATAGGCAACGAGATACATGAGCGCCACGATGCGATGATTGGCGGGGAATGGGCGCATCGCCTTGCGGCCGCTGTCCGCGCCTACGACGCGACACGTCCCGTCACATCCGCCTTCCCATGTCTGTTCGACTTGCCATCGCGTGAATCGATCGATCCGCCGGACTATGAAGGCCCGTCATATCCGATTGCGGAATTGCCCGCCGACAAGCGCGATTCGATTGCGCTTGATAGCGCCATCGAGGGCGTCACGTCGGCGCTCGACATTGTCGGTTACAACTATCTCCCCGAGCATTACGTCGAGGCGCACGAGCGTTATCCGGAGCGCGTGATGTGGGGAAGCGAGACATGGGCGATCCGCTTCCACGAGTTCTGGGAGGCAGTGAAGACGCTCCCGTATCTATTCGGGGATTTCACTTGGACCGCATACGACAATCTTGGAGAGGCTGGCACGGGGCGTTTCGCCTGGGCGCGCGACGGCGTGATCAATGGCATCACCCTTGCCGAATGGCCATGGCGGAGTTGTTATCAGGGCGATTTGGATTTGTGCGGATATCGACGCCCGCAATCCTATCATCGCGAGGCCATTTGGATTGGCGGATGCGCGCCGCGCATTTTCACGACTCATCCATCGCATGCCGACGAGGGTTTCACGGGTACATGCTGGCACTTTTACGATGTCCACGAATCGTGGACCTTCGGCGAAGAGTGGATTGGCAAGCCTGTCCGCGTGGAGGTCTATACCGATGCGGAAGAAATCGAGTTCATCGCGAATGGACGGTCGATGGGGCGGGTGAAGCCAGTTCGTGCGATCGCCGCGATGGAAATTCCATACGAGCCTGGCATGCTGGAAAGCCGGGCGTTCAAGGATGGGGAAGAAGCCGGGAAGTGGCGGCTGGAGACGACTGGCGCCGCTTGCGCGATCGCGATTAGTCCGGAGCGCGCACGTGTTGTCGCTGACAATCGGGATCTTGCGTATGTGCGCATTTCGGTCGTTGATTCGGAGGGAAGGCGCATCGATGCGTCGCGCGCCGAATTGCATGCCGAGGTGGATGGCGCGGAACTGCTTGGGATTTTCAGTGGCGATCCCGCGAATCTCGACAACTACACGACGCCGGATTGCCATGCCTTCGATGGCCGTGCTCTGGCGGTATTGCGCTCCGCGAAACCTGGCAAGGCAACGATCAATGTTTCGTCGCAGGGGTTGGTTGCCGCAAGCGCCTCAATCGAGTTCATGCGGGCCGAGTGAGGTCCTTGACCCACTTGTATCGCTTGAAATGGGCGTAAACCCAAGGCAGCTTGCCGACTTCGTCCACGCACGTGCAGGCGTAAACGAGGACAGGATGCCAGTGGAAGACGAATACGCCGAGAAATGCCAGCGGTACGGCAAGGCCCCACATGCAGACCGCCAGGCTGTAGAAGTCGAACATCGTGTCGCCTCCGGCGGCGAAGACGCCGTTGATCACGATGGTGTTAACGCATCTGCCGATCATGTAGATTGAAAGGACGAACATCATTTCGCCTAGCAGTTTGCAGGCGTAGGGCGTCAGCTTGAGCGGCACGAAGTGTGTTACTGGATAAATCGCGAGAAGCACGAGCGACATCGCGGTGAGACCAGATAGCACTGAAATCTTCGAAAGGCGTTCGCCGTAGAGTTTGCCGAGCGAGAGATTGCCAGCGCCGAGTTCGTTGCCGACGACGATTCCGCCGCCGTATGCTATGCCGTCGCAAAGGCAGCAGAGCAGATCGCGGATGACAGCCGCAACTGCGTTGGCGGCCGCGGCGTCGTCGCCGATATGGCCCATCGCCGCAGTGTACGATGTGAATCCGATTCCCCAGAAGAAGGCGCCGCCGAGAAGGGGTAGGGCGCATTTGCGGAAGTCCTGCGCGAGTTCGGGATAGCGCTCCGCGATGCGGCGCCATTCGGGACGCACGTAGCCCTTTTGACGCGAGGAAATGGCTGCCGCTGCAAACTCCATCACGCGCGCGACGAGCGTTGCGAGCGCGGCGCCTTTCACGCCCATTCGCGGCGCGCCGCAAAGCCCGAAGATGAAGATCGCGTTCAGGATGATGTTCGCGATTACGGCGCCGATGCTGATGGCCGTCGCGCGGTTTACATGGTCTGTTACCTTCATCGACGAAAGATAGCATTGCGACAGGCCGGTGAAGAGATACGAGACTCCGGCGATGCGCAGATAGTCTGCGCCGATGGCGATGAGGGGTGAACCAGATTTTGCGAAGAGCATCATCAGTTCGCATGGGAAGAATACGCACGCGGCGGCGAAAACGAGCGAAACGAAGACGACTGTGCGCAAGCTGATGCGGAATATCTTCCCGATGGATTCGGTGTCGCCCTTGCCCCAATACTGCGCGCCAAGAATCGCGAGCGTGCTGACGATACAGGAGATGAGCATGTTCTGGACGAACTGCACCTGCGTGGCGAGCGACACTGCGGCCATTGAGTCCTGGTCGAATCTGCCGAGCATGAAGGCGTCGCATGCCGCGACCATCGCCAGCATAAGCGTCTGGAAGGCGATTGGCAGGGCGAGGCGGCGCAGCTTCGAATAAAAAGCGGTATCGGAAAAGAGGGAGGGCATTTTAGATAAGAGATAAAAGGTGAGAGGTAAGAGGTGAGAGGCAAGAGGTTGCGCGAAATTTGGCGCGGCCTACCTATTACCTTTTACCTTTCAGTGGTGGTGGATTCGTATATGCGTAGTGGTATCCGATGGCGACCATGCATGCTCCGCCGACTATGTTGCCGAGCGTTACGGGAAGCAGGTTCTTCACTAAGAAGGCAAGCCATGAGGCGTTACCTGGATCGATGCCGTATTCCGCGGCGGCGAAGATTCCCGCTGGAACGAAATACATGTTTGCGACACAGTGTTCGAAGCCGCAAAGGACGAACATGAAGACAGGGAGCATGATGCCGATTGCCTTGCCTGCGAGATCCTTTGCCGAGTAGCCGATCCAGACCGCGATGCAGACGAGGAAGTTGCAGAGTATGCCGCGCAGGAAGGCGTCGCCGAATGATAGCGAGCACTTCGCTCTTGCGGTCGCTACTGCCGTCGATGGAAGCACGCCATGGCCGAATGCCGACATCGAGTAGGTGTGCCCATAGACGACGATTGCGGCGAGGAGTACGCTTCCGGCAAAATTGCCGAGGAATACGACAAGCCAATTGCGGAGCATTGCGCCGAGCGTACACTGGCGATCGAGCAGCGAGACAGTTATCAGGCTGTTGCCAGTGAAAAGTTCGGCGCCTGCGCAGAGTACCATGAGCAGCCCGATTGGGAATACGGATGCGGAAAGGATCCTCGCGACGGCGGCGGATTCAACGGCGCATCCCGCGATTGTGCTGCCTACTGCGCCAAAGCCGATGAAAAAGCCGGCGAAAAGGGCGAGGACAAACATCTTGCCAAGCGGGAGCCTGGTTTTCGCGCCCGCTGATGACGAGCATATCTTGGCGATTTCGGATGGAGGATGCATTGGTGTATCCTGTCAGTCTGCGATTGGTAGCGTTGAGATAATGGAGTCCTGTTGCTCCGCATGGTGCTTCTGTCGAAGCGGTTCGAGAGTAAGCTGCACGATGATTTCCTGGAGGATCGAGTAGTGCATTGAGAAGATTCGCTGGAGCAGTGAAACCTCGGCGGTCGTAACACGGACGTCCCAGCGGAGCGCGTTGTGGGATGGCGTCATGAGCGTGGCCAGGCCGTCGCCGGTATCGGGGAAGAGCGATATCTGCAGGCTTCCCTCGACATTCGGGGAAAGCGTGGCCATGGCGCGGACAAGATTTGCGAAGGAATAGACGGAAGCGCCGGAAGGACGCGCGTTTGGATTCGCCGATTGGACAATGCGTTTTGCGCGGTTGAAAGTGTCGCCAGAGTGTGTCTTGTCGGCAAGAGCGGGAAGGAGCGCTTCGAGACTGCCTTCGGGGCCGTGGACGACAATCAGTTTGTCGTTTGTGACAATCGCCTCGTATGTCGTTTCCCTGAGCAGGCGGGCGATGGCGGCGTCTAGGTCGAACGATGTGGCAACGGAGACATCCTGCCTGCGCGTGAATGTCGGATCGGGAGTGATGCGGTACATCTTTACGCCATTGAGTTCGATGTCGTCGGAGACAATGCCGGTGAAGTCCTTTGAATCCTTGAGGGAAGCGACAAGCGATGCGAGTTTCTCGGCTGCCTTGTCGCTGTTGCGCAGCGTGAATGCCTGAAGATTCGCGACGCCTTCGATGCCTGGCGGATTCGTTAGCGCGGAGAGTTTGTCGCCCGCCATGAAGGGAAGCAGTTCGGAGAACCAATGGAATTTCGAAGGGCCGATGGAGCAACCGAAGAACGACCATGAGTCGGCGAGGATCATCGACCATTCGAGCAATTCCGGCGGCGCGACATTTAGGAACGCGGGGATGGAGTCGCATCGGAGGAGATAGCTCTTGCCTGGCAGTGTTGTGTCGGAGGCGGAGGGGGGCGGCGCCATTGATCCAAGCGATGTGCCAAGGCGCGTTCCCGGTTTCGCGACGATTCCAATGTTCGCCCCCAATCCGCTTGCGGTCGGCGTGGCGGAAATGTTGATCGCCCTCAGATCCTTGCAGATCGCCGAGGCATGGGCGAGGTTGGCGATGATCGCGGTTGAGGTGCCATTGTCGTGTTTCGAAGCGAAAACGGGGGAATCCATGATCGCGTCGATGCAGTCCGCAAGGACGTCTGGCTCAATGGTGACGCTGAATAGCGAATCTTTCGATGCTTCGCTGGGTTTCGGAAGACTCCGCTCCCGCAGTCGTTCGACGACCCATCGGATGCCGCGGAAGTCATCGGAAGCAATGATGCTTGAGCCGGTTGGCGCGAAGAGGACACGTTCGGGGAATGCCTCGTCGAATGGAAGCTCGGTGGAAACAACCGCGCCGTCTTTCTGGACGATTTCAAAATTGTTGCCCAGTTCCGCGATGAACGCCTTGCCTTTGTCCATGACGGGAATGAACGATACATGGATGAGTCCATTCGTGGGGGAGTCATCCGCCAGGATAAACGCGCGGACGGGGCGATTGGAATCGATGCCGCGTGAATTGGAGGAGTAGCGTATGCCCTTTACGAATCCAGAGAATCCGTCGATTGATTCAGATAGCGATGCGCCCCTGAGGAACGCCGTGCCGCCCGTGATGAGCTGGTTGCAATCCTTGATTTGGATTGTCGCGAGGAGATGTAGCTCCACTTCATCTGCATCATCCTGAGCGAAAGACGGGGCAGGGGAGATAATCAACGACGCGGCAATCGCGGACAGGGCGGTTGCCAGGCATTTGAGACGAGGAATCACCTTGCGTCCTCCTGTTCGGCCATCCATTTGATAAGACGCTCTGTCATTTTAACGAGTTTTTCGTCATCGGTCATTCGGCGGATCTTTTCGCGGTCGATACGTCCTCCGATCATCACGACGGGCTTGCCTGGAGCCTGTCCCGCCTTTTTGTCAGAACGTGGGGAGTCGGTGATGCCCGAATCGACGAACTGCTGGAGAATCGCCTGCATTTCATCCGGCGGGATATCCGCGCGGATTTCATCGACATCGTTCCACGAAGAACTGCGCGTATCGACGGAAAAACTGTTCATTATCTGTGGGCTGCTGCCCGTCCGCATGGTGATCGAGCCAGTGCCGAGAATTGAGATGCGGCAAGGATACGCGCCTTGTTTTGCGGGACGGTATGCGATTTCCAGCCAATTAAGCTGCGAGGGGCTTACGGGAAAGCGGCGGCCATGCGTTGCGCATCCGCACGCGGCGGCGAGCGCTATCGCGGCGATAGCCGCAAGCCGAAACCAAACGAAGAAGTGTTTCGCCAGTGTGTGGCGCTTGTGGGTTGTCGATGTTTCCATTGCGGGACATCATACCACAGCGACAATCGCGTCTGGCACTATTTTGTTCTTTTGGCGGTAACCGGTCAGCGAGCGGGGCATTGACCGATTGCGTCCAATTCCAATTAAGGAGAAGACACTTCATGCGTCGCGAAAGGCGCGCGCCGCGGAAGACAGGGCGATTGCGCATGCGCATGCGACATTCAGCGAATTCTTGTGTCCGCGGAGCGGAATCTTGACCGTATGGTCCGCCTTCGCCAGGGCATCGGGATTGATTCCAAAGCGCTCGTTGCCGAGGATCAGGCCGCATGGGAAGGACCATTTGAAGTTGTCGATGTCTATCGCGTCGCGCGTAATTTCAAGAGCTACGACGCTTGCTCCTGACGCATGGAGTTCGTCTATGGCGTCGGTCAGATGCTCGAAAGCGCGCGATGAGATCATTCGTTCCGCGCCCATTGCGGCGGCGGCGACTTGCGGATTATCTATCGGCGCGGTGTATCCGCATGTCCAGACACCCATGCACCCGAAGCATTCCGCCGTGCGAATGATACCGCCAAGGTTGAAGGCGGATCGCAGGTCGTCGGCGAGAATCGTGAGCGGCAGCTGGGGAAGGGCGGGCGAAGCGTCTGATGGAAGATCGTTTTCGAGGAGGTCGATGTCCGTCACACGGCGGCGCGCCGCCGCGCGTTCAACGGGAGCGAGCGCGCACCAGAGCTGACGGCGCGACATTTCGGGCGCAAGCAAACGCGCGAGATTCGTGATTCGTGGCTGGCTTGCGCGGTCCTCCATCCAAATCTTGCACTCCTGGATGGCGCGGATGCGCTGGACTGGCTTGTCCCAGGCCGCCTCGATCGCGCGGATTCGCTTTTCCGCCTCTTCCCAATCCTTGCCAGTATCCATTTCGGCCAACTGACTAGAGCGTGTACTGCCTGTAGCGGGCGCGGTCGCCTGTCGGCTTGACCTCGCGCTCGACAGTGCCATCCGCCGCGATAACGCGCACGATGACTGCGGCGCCATCGTTGCGCTGGTCGGAATAGTCCGCGCACATGGCGGTCGCGAAGTCAATGTCTTCCTGTGTGCGTGCGCCAAGAGGCATCAGCAACGTCGGTCCCGGGACATTCACGGAGTGGATGCGGATGTCTGCGGTGGATGCGAGATCGCGGAGCGCCTGGTTGTCGTTCCTGTCGCGGCCGAGGATGCACTTCGATCCGCCTGGCAGACGGAAATGGCGACCGCGCCGCAGGAGTTGCACGAGTCGCAGGTCGCCCATTCCTTCGTGGTTCTGGAGATCGCGCATGCGGTTCGCGAACCCCTTGTCGGTAAGAAGGCATCCGCCAGCGGGCGAGGGATAGTCGGTGAGCCCGTGCGCGGCGGCGATTTCAATCTGCTCCTTGCGTCCGCGCCCGGAGAGCCCGAGCAACCTTTCGCGGTCGATCATGCCCTCGCGCTCCGGGAGCGTTGGTTCGAGGAGTTTCGCGGAGAGCGGACGGAGCAATCTGTCCGGTATGCCCGAATCGCGGGCGACTACGCCGAGCGACTGGCGGTTCTGCGACATCGGACGCTGGTTAACGACTTCGCCCGTGGCAATGAAGTCGAAGCCGAGTTTCTCCATCAATTCCGCCGCTCGCAGGATCATGCGCGCATGGCAGTCGATGCACGGATTGATCGCGCCGCCAAAACCATGCGCGGGCGCGTCGATAAGTTGAAGGATGTCCGCGGTGAAATCGACGACGTGCAATGGTATGCCGAGGGCCTTGGCCGCCTTCTTCGCGGAACCAGAACCGAAGAAAGGGCTTTCGAAGACAACGCCTTCGACATGTACTCCCTGATCCCGCAGCACGCAGACCGCGAGCTGGCTGTCGAGTCCGCCCGAAAGAAGCGCCAGCCCCTTTGCAGTTCTCTTTTCGTTCATTTCGTTGTTGGACATCTCTGGTTTATCCGTTGCGAATTACGCGGCAAGGTCATGTCGCCGATTTGCAAATGTCAATCGTCATCTGCTTGAGATTCTGTCGCGGCCTTGGTGAGGTAGTCGTCGTATTCGTAGCGGAGGCAGCATTTCAAGTGTCCGCACGGCCCCGAGATATTTTCCGGGACGATGCCCAATCCCTGCGCCCTGGCCATCGCGATTGTGACAGGCAGGAAGTGGTCGAGCCAGCTTGTGCAGCAGAGGATGCGTCCACAAGTGCCAAGGCCGCCAAGAAACGCGGCCTTGTCGCGCATTCCAGGCTTGGGGCCTGATGGCGGACGCTCGACATTCTTTCTCATCGCGCTGATGTCATGCGTGCCAGGCTTCGGCCTTTGTCTCGCGCCCCATCAGTCGTGCGACGGCATCTTGTGCCGGACGATCCTCGAAGCATATTTCGCGGACTTCGTTCGAGATCGGCATGTCGATTCCAAACTGTTCGGCGAGTTCGCAGACAACCTTGCAGTTGTCGACGCCCTCGGCGACCATCGCCATTCCCGACACGATATCCGAAAGCTTTTCGCCTTTGCCGAGGCGTTCGCCCACTGCGCGGTTGCGGCTGTGGCGGCTCGTGCAGGTCACGATCAGATCGCCCATTCCGCTTAGTCCCGCGAAAGTTTCCGGCTTTGCGCCCATGGCAACGCCGAGACGCGCCATCTCCGCGACGCCGCGGGTGATGAGCGCGGCACGCGTGTTGTCGCCAAAGCCTAGGCCGTCGCTTGCGCCGACAGCCACCGCGATCACGTTCTTCACTGCGCCACCGAGTTCGACGCCGACTGGATCCTGCGACGCATACACGCGGAAGCGCGGGCCAGTGAAAATGCCCTGGATATTTTCGGCGAGACCTGGATTTTCGGAGGCGCATACGACGGCGGTTGGAATCTTGCGCGACACTTCCTCGGCATGGCTTGGGCCTGAAAGCACGGCGACATTTGTCGATCCAAGGACATCGCGCGCAATCTCGCTCATGCGGTGGTGCTGTCCATGGCACAGGCCCTTCGTCACGCTCACGATCGGGATGTCCTTGCGCAGCACGCCGGCGAAGCGTTCGCAGACGGAGCGATAGAACTTCGACGGCGCGGCCATCACGACAAGTTCCGCGTCTTTGACCGCCGTGGCGGGGTCGCCTTCAAGCGCCAGCGATTCCGGGATCGGCACTCCCTTGAGGAACTTCACGTTCTCGGCGTTCCTGCGTATTTCCGCAAGGTACTCCGGGAATGCGCCCCACAGGGTGACATCATGTCCGTAGCCGTTGAGAAGAAGTGCCAGGGCCGTTCCCCAGCCGCCATCGCCGATCACAGTGATACGCATCGTTCAATACTCCGCATGCGAGAAAGGCCGCGCAAGGCGGATGCCACGCGCGGCCTTGGATGAAAGACTAAATCTTGCGCCCGGCTTGATATCAGGCGACAAGCTTCTTCGCGAGTTCGGCGGCGGAGGCGGCATCCGCCGCGTATCCATCGGCGCCGATTTCATCACAGAACGCCTGGGTGACGGGCGCGCCGCCAACCATGACCTTCGTGGAGAGACCGGCTTCCTTCACGGCATCGACAACGAGCTTCATGTTCGTCATCGTCGTGGTGAGGAGCGCGGAAACGCAGATGATCTGGGCGTTGTTTTCCTTGGCGAGCTGCACGAACTTTTCGGGGGCGACGTCGATCGTGCCGTCGATCACGTTGAAGCCTGCGCCCTCGAGCATCATGCCGACGAGGTTCTTGCCGATATCGTGGAGGTCGCCCTTGACCGTGCCGATCACGGCGGTGCCGACCGGCTCGACGCCTGCCTTAACGAGTTCGGGACGGAGAATCGTCATGCCGGCCTTCATCGCGCGGGCGGCGATGAGCACTTCGGGCACATAGACTTCGTTCTTCGAGAACTTGTCGCCAATGATCGACATGCCCTGCACCATGCCCTCGTTGAGGATTGCCGCGGGGGCGACACCTTCCGCGAGCGCCTGCGAGACAAGCTGCTGGACATCGTTCTTCTTGCCCTTCATGAGGGCTTCACAAATCTGTTCCGTGATCTGCATCGTTGGACTCCCAGGTCGGATTTCCGATTCTTGAAAGACTGGCGCACGAACACCATGCGCAGTCAATGGACAACACGCGTATGATGGATGAAAATCCGTGAAGATTCAACAACAAAAACACAAGTCCGCCGCGCACCTCGACAAATTATGAAAAACATTGCAAGTGGCATGCCCATCTGCGTACAATTGTCCGCTTGAGGAAAGACAGATGGTTATCGATTCAATTCGCAATTTTTCATCTTGCGCGGCAATGATTCCAAGGCTTCGCGATCTTGCCGGTTATCTCGACAAGGCCAATCTCGATGGCATTCCCGATGGCACCTACGATCTCGGCGATGGCGTCCGCGCGATTGTCCAAAGTTATGAGGCGAAACAACCCGAAACCGCGCACCTCGAGGCCCATCGTCGCTTCATCGACTTGCAGTACATCGCTGCTGGCGAGGAGAAGATCGGCTATGCTCCAATCGAACGCGCCGGCAGTCCAGTCGCCCCATTCGATGAAACGAAGGATATCGTATTCCTCGATGGTGCGTACGAGACACTGACCCTTCGAGCGGGAGACTTCGCGATTTTCCTTCCGAGTGACGCCCATGCGCCTGGCATCCGCGCCGGCGCGGAGCCGATGTGCGTCCGCAAGGTGGTCGTGAAGATTCCCGTCGAACTCATTCGCTGATTTTAAACCGAGTACATCCAGGCATTGATATCATGGCAAACGAACAGAACCAGACCGTAACAGAGCAGCAGATCCAGAATCTCTTCAACAAGGGCTTTTCCGCTTTCGAGCGCGGATCGCTCGACATGGCTGTCGAGCTTCTCATGCGCTGTGTCGAAGTGGCGCCGAACTTTGACCGCGCCCGCAAGTTCCTCCGCGCTGCCGAAATCCAGCGCGCCTTGAAGAAGGGCAGGGGATCGCTTGCCCTGATGGGCGCGGAACTCGCCGGTGCGGGCGCATTGCTCCAGGCGCAGTCGCTCAAGTCGTCGAAGCCCGAAGCCGCGCTTCTGGCCGCCGAAAAGATGGTTGCCGCAGCGCCTCTCTCCCGCAAGTACGGTATGACCTACGCGGATGTCGCAATCGCCGCCGGCAAGCCTGAGGCGGGCGTGATGACGCTCGAGTCGCTTCTCGAGCAGTGGCCCGACGACGTGCAGCTCCTCCTGCGTCTCGCGGATCTCTACCAGCTTGTCGGCGAATGGCACAAGAGCCGCGACTGCTACAACAACCTGCTCCGTCTCGACCCCCGCAATCCCGACATCGTAAAGGGTCTTAAGGAAGCCGAGGCCCGTCTCACCGTGAAGGCCGGCGGCTGGGAAGAGAACACCAACACCGAGGGCAAGGGCGGCAAGGACGACTTCCGCAAGCTCATCAAGGACAAGGATCAGGCGAAGTCGCTCGACATGAAGAACAAGTCCGTCGTGGGTGGCGACGATGCCGACGCTCTCATCGAGGAGCAAAAGGCGAAGATCGCCCGCGAGCCTTCGAACGTGAACTTCCGTCGCGGCCTCGCCCGCCTCTATTCGCAGAAGAAGGACTTCGCTTCCGCCATCGCCGCCCTCGAGGAGGCGCGTCAGTTGAACCCGACCGATCCCGAACTCGACCGCGCGCTCACCACCGCCCGCACCGCGTACTACGATGCACGCATCGAGGCCGCGAAGGCCGCTGGCGATAACGCCACCGTCGAAAACCTCCAGCTCGAACGCAGCCAGTACGTCTTCGACGACCTCGTCTCCCGCGTCGAGCGCTACCCGAACGATCTCCGCCTTCGTTTCGAACTCGGCCAGCAGTATTTCACTTACGAGGCCTACGACGACGCCATCCAGCAGTTCCAGCTCGCGCAGAAGTCGCCGAAGGACCGCAACGAGGCGCTCTGCTATCTCGCCCGCTGCTTCCGCGCGAAGGGACAGAAGGACATGGCCATCATGCAGCTCGAAACCGCCCTTTCGCAGCTGCTCATCATGGATGATCTCCGCAAGCAGGTCCTTTTCGAGCTCGGCGAAATCGCCGAGGAGAATGGCGATATCGAGACCGCATTCAAGTACTACAAGGAAATCTACGGCGCCGATATTTCCTACCGCGACATCGGCGAAAAGATGGAGCGCGTTTACAAGCTTCGCAAGGCGCAGTAACGAAAGAAGGTCTTACAAATGCCAGAAAATACCAAACGCCGCATAGTCGTCACTTCCGCCCTGCCTTACGCGAACGGCGCGATCCACCTCGGCCACCTTGTCGAATATCTCCAGACCGATTTCTGGGTGCGCTTCCAGAAGATGCGCGGCAACGATTGCGTCTATGTCTGCGCGGACGACACGCACGGCACGCCGATCATGATCCGCGCGCGCCAGGAGGGTCGCACGCCCGAGGAGTTGATCGCCGAGACTTGGAAGGCGCACACCCGCGACTTCGCGGATTTCCAGGTCGGGTTCGACAACTACTACTCTACGAACACGCCCGAAAACAAGGCGTTCTGCACGCAGATCTTCGGCGAGCTTGAGAAAAACGGCGCGCTGCTGAATACTTCCATCAGCCAGCTGTACTGCCCGAACTGCAAGATGTTCCTCCCCGACCGCTTCGTGAAGGGCACTTGCCCGAAGTGCGGCGCGGAGAACCAGTACGGCGATTCGTGCGACGCTTGCGGCTCGACATATTCGCCTTCCGAGTTGAAGGACGCACACTGCGCGACCTGCGGTTCCCGCGACCTCGAAACCCGCGACGCGGAGCACATCCTCTTCAACCTCGCGAAGTACAAGGAGTATCTGCGCGGCTGGCTCGGCGACCATACGCCCACCGATATCGCGAAGAAACTGCAGGAGTGGTTCGGCGACGACCAGGAGCTTCTCCCCTGGGATATTTCGCGCGACGCCCCGTACTTCGGCTTTGAAATCCCCGGACATCCCGGAAAGTATTTCTACGTCTGGCTTGACGCGCCCGTCGGCTACCTCGCATCGCTCAAGAACTGGTGCGACAAGAACGGACAGAAGTTCGAAGACTGGTGGCAGAATCCCGATGTCGAGAGGTACCATTTCATCGGCAAGGATATCGTCCGCTTCCACTGCCTTTTCTGGCCGGCGATGCTCCATGCCTCTGGCTTCCAGGGCCCGACCCGCGTGTTCGTCCACGGCTTCCTTACCGTGAACGGCGAGAAGATGAGCAAGTCGAAGGGCACCTTCATCAATGCCCGCACATACCTCGACCACTTGCCTGTCCAGGCGTTGCGCTACTACTACGCCTGCAAGCTCAATGGCTCCACAGACGACATGGATCTCAACCTCGACGACTTCGTCGGGCGCGTGAACTCCGATCTCGTCGGCAAGATCACCAACCTCGCTTCCCGTGGCGCGCAGATGCTCCACAAGAACCTCGGCGGAAACGCCGGCGAAATGGATGGCGAAGGACGCGAACTTGTCGCGAAAGCGCGCGCCCGCGCCGATGAAATCGCGAAGTGCTACGAGGCCCGAGACTTCAGCAAGGCGATTGTCGAAGTGCGCGATCTCGCGGCGCTCGCGAACCAGTACTTTGACGCGAAGGCGCCGTGGTCGCTCGTCAAGACCGATCCAGAGGCCGCGCGCAAGGTGCTGACCTCCACTCTGAATCTCTTCCGCGTGCTGGCGATCTACCTCCAGCCAGTGCTGCCCGAATATTCCGCGAAGGTCGCCGAACTCTTCCAGGAGTCGCCTTACGCATGGGACGACATCTCGAAGGATTTCGAGAACCGTCCAATCGCGCCGTATGCCTATCTCGCCACGCGCATCGACCCGAAGCAGGTCGAGGCGATGGTCTCCGCTTCCGCGGCTTCGATGAAGCCCGCCGCCCCCGCCAACCCAGTCAAGCCGATTGCGCCGCAAATCACGATTGATGATTTCGCCAAGGTTGACCTGCGCGTTGCAAAGGTACTTACGGCCGAAGCGGTCGAAGGCTCCGACAAACTGCTTCGCCTTACGCTCGACGCTGGCGAGGGCAAGCCGCGCCAGATTTTCTCCGGCATCAAGAAGGCTGTCGCCCCGGAGGCGCTCGTTGGCAAGTCGCTCGTGATAGTGGCCAATCTCGCGCCGCGCAAGATGCGCTTCGGCGTGTCCGAGGGCATGGTGGTCTGCGCCGCCAATCCCGACGATTCGCTCGCGATGGTCTTCGCGGAACCCGCCGCGCTTCCCGGTGCAACCGTACAATGAGCGAGGCAATGGATAACGCGCCCGAAGCAATTGAACGCAATCTCGGTCCGCAGCCGCTCGCGGGGATAATGAAGGAACGCGGGCTTTCCGCGCATGACCTCGTGGCGGCATCCGAGACGCCTATCACACACAAGCTGATCGCACGCGCGGCGAAAGGCCGCCGCCTCACCCCGCATTCCGCGGAATTGGTCCGCGCCGCCCTCAACCGCGCCGCGAACGCCGAGTACTCATTGACCGATTTGTTTTCGTACAGGCCATAAAATGATCAAGCACGTAATTCTTTGGAAACTCAAGGACGACATTGCCGACAAGGCGTCAATCAAGGCTGGGATCAAATCCGGCCTCGAGGGACTCAAGGGCAGAATTCCCGGAATGATTGACATCGTCGTGCGGACCGAGGGACTTGCGAGTTCCAATGCGGACGTGATGCTCGATTCTTCATTCGAGACTGAAGACGCCCTCAAGGGGTACTCCGTCAATCCCGCGCATGTCGAAGTGGCGGACACCAAGGTCCGTCCATTCACCCAAACCCGCTTATGCCTTGACTTCAGTGTCGAGGCCTAAAATTCCTTGTACGGTAATTGATCCTACAAACAAAAAGGTCCGCAAAACTGCTTGTTTTGCGGACCTTTTTCAAATTGGTGGGAGATAGTGGGCTCGAACCACCGACCTCTTCCATGTCAAAGAAGCGCTCTAGCCAACTGAGCTAATCCCCCAAAAGGAATGGAAGAGATTTTACTATTCCCTCTTCGCAGTGTCAATAGTGAAACAAAGTTTTTTTATTCTGCCGCCAGTGCAACTCTCGTTGCTGGGACTACATCGTGCAGAAGTGCGAGGAATCGTAGTTTTCTCCGTTCAATGGAGTTGACGGCATTTAATCTGCTCTTGGTCCATAGTTGCATTTACTTGTCAGGCGATCGTTTTCACAATAGCAATATCTACCTGATCGAAGCCTTCTGGCCCTTGACGGGCGCAATCGCGTTTCTGGCGCCGTTGGCATTGAGCAGTTTGACCATCGCTTCGCACTGTTCTTCGTCGCCATGGACCGCGAATACGCGCTTCGGCGTGTTCTTCGCTGTCTTGAACCAAGATATAAGGCCGTTGCGGTCGGCATGGGCGCTCAATGCGTTTATGGTGTGGACGCGCGCTTCGAGCGGGTATTCGTCGCCGAATATCTTCACGAGCGGCTGTCGCTCGACGATGCGGCGCCCTAGGGTGTTCTCCGCCTGGAATCCCACGATCAAGACGATGTTGCGCGGATCGCCGATGCCATGCTTGAGGTGGTGCAGGATACGGCCGCCTTCGCACATGCCCGATGCGGCGATGATGATCACGGGCCCATGGACATCGTTCAGTGCCATCGAATCGGATGCGCGCTCGATGAACTTGAGTCCGGGGAATCGGAGCGGATCATGGCCGGAGCGCAAGCGGTCCGAAGCGGCTTCGTCGTAGCACTCGCGGTGCTTCGCGTAGATCTGCGTGGCCTTGGATGAGAGCGGGCTGTCCACATAGATGGGAGTGTGCGGGATGCGCCGCTGCTCGATGAGTTCGCTGATGTAGTAGAGGAGCTGTTGCGTGCGTCCGACGCTGAATGCCGGGATGATGAGCTTCGAGTGCTGTTGGTGGATGTCCTCGATGAATCCCTTCAGACGCCCCTTCACATCTTCGGCATGCGGGTGGTCGCGGTCGGCGTATGTGCTCTCGATGAGAAGCGCATCGGCCTGCGGCATCGGGTCGGGATCGAAGAGTATTGGCTGGTTCGACTGCCCGATATCGCCTGAAAAGACAATGCGCTTTTCGCCGGTCTTGCCTTCCACGACAAGCTCGGTGATGCACGATCCAAGGATGTGGCCCGCATTGTGGAAAATCGCGGTTACTCCGTTGCCGAGGTCGATCGCGGCATGGCGTGGCTCGGCGCGGAAGTGCGACATTGCCCGGTCGATGTCCTGTTCGTCGTAGAGCATCTCGAAGGGATTCTTGCCTTGCTGGAGACGCTTGCGGTTCACGCGCTCGAGATCGCTGCGCTGCAGGAATGCCGAGTCGCGAAGGAGGATGCCAGTAAGTTCCCTCGTGGCGTCGGTGCAGTACACCGGGCCTTTGTAGCCGCGATGGAAGAGGGTGGGGATGTTGCCGCAGTGATCGACATGCGCGTGGGAGAGTATCACCGCGTCGAGCGACACCGGGTCGAATGGGATGCTGCGGTTGATCTCGAAGGCTTCCTTGCGATGGCCCTGGTAGAGACCGCAATCGAGGAGTATCCTCTTGCCATTCGCCTCGATGAGATGCATGGAACCCGTGGTAGTGCGTGCGGCGCCGAAAAATGTGATGTTCACCATTTGCCACGCTCCCTTTACCGCGCTTTGGCGGCATCCTGCGGATTTGTCTCGCAGAAGTGGCGCGCCTACGGGGAGTCGGACCCCGCTTCCAAGGATGAAAACCTTGTGTCCTGACCGATAGACGATAGGCGCACT
>JAZQOE010000069.1:0-58728 GCA_045627705.1 Kiritimatiellia bacterium
ATCTCCTTCTCCGCGTCCTCGAACGCCATCTTCTTGAACGCGCACCTGCTCACCAGGTGGTAGTATCCTTCGCCTTCGTTCTTTGCTCTTGCCTTGCGCATGGTTTTCTCCTTTGCACGCATGATACGACGGGACTTGCGGACAAGTCAATACTTAAATAGTCTGTCCCTTTAAGTGGGAATAGGATTAAGTTTGACCAGAAAGGCAATGAGTGAGATGATTTGCCAAATGCAAGTTCGGGTGCGTGCCCGCGTTGCAAAGGGTTTAACCACATCGTTCCAATGATGGAGCAATCAATGAAGAAGACGAAGATCGGTATCATCGGATGCGGCAACATCAGCGGCATCTACTTCCAGAACTGCCACAAGAATTTCCAGAATCTCGAAGTCGCCGCATGCGCCGACCTCGACATGTCCCGCGCCGAGGCGAAGGCCAAGGAATTCGGCGTTGCCAAGGCATGCTCGGTCGAAGAGCTCCTCGCGGATCCAGAGATCAAGATTGTCGTTAACCTGACAGTTCCAAAGGCTCACGCACAAGTCGCACTTGCCGCGCTCAAGGCCGGTAAGAATGTCCACGGCGAAAAGCCCCTCAGCCTCAACCGCGATGACGCCAAGAAGATTCTCGCCCTTGCGAAGAAGAACAACCTCCGCGTCGGTTCCGCACCCGACACCTTCCTCGGCGCCGGCATCCAGACTTGCCGCAAGCTTATCGATGACGGCTGGATCGGACGCCCCGTTTCCTGCACCGCCTTCATGCAGTGCGCTGGCCACGAGAGCTGGCACCCCTCCCCCGAGTTCTACTATGAGCTCGGCGGCGGCCCGATGCTCGACATGGGGCCCTACTACCTTACCGCGCTCGTGAATCTCCTCGGTCCCGTCAAGCGCATCACCGGCTCGACCCAGAGCGCGTTCAAGACCCGCACTATCACCAGCCAGCCGAAGTTCGGCAAGGTTGTCCCGGTCGAAACCCCCACTCACCTCGCCGGTGTGATGGATTTCGCCAATGGTGTCGTCGGAACGATCATCACAAGCTTTGACGTTGTCGCCCATCACCTTCCCAACATCGAAATCCATGGCACGGAAGGTTCGCTGCAGGTTCCAGACCCGAACTGCTACGGCGGTCCTGTGCGCGTCTTCCGCCGCGGCATGAAAGAATGGCAGGATGTCCCGCTCACCCATGGCTATGCCGAGAACTCCCGCGGCATCGGCGTGGCCGACATGGCTCTCGCCATCCAGCAGAAGCGCCAACACCGCGCAAACGGCGATCTCGCCTACCACGTGCTCGACCTCATGCTTTCCTTCCAGGAAGCATCAGAGTCCGGCAAGCACATCCTCGTGAAGAGCACCTGCGAACGCCCCGCACCACTGCCGATGGGCCTCGCGAACGGACTCCTCGAACCATTGTTCAAGTAAGCAAACCCAAACGAGCCGCGAGGCGAATGTCTCGCGGCCCTTGTTCCATAAAGGAAGAATGACAATGAAGAAGCCAATCGTCGCCGCGCAACTCTACTCGTTCCGCGAATTCATGAAGGTTCCTGCCGACATGGCCAAAACGCTCAAGCGCGTCAAGAAGATCGGCTATGACCATGCCCAGGTCTCGGGTGTCGGCCCAATCGATCCTGCCGACCTCAAGAAACTCTTCGATGATGCTGGCGTCTCCCCAATCGGCGCACATGTTGGCCTCGACAAGTTCCGCAATGACCTGAAGGGCGTCGCCGCCTACTGCCATGCACTCGGCATCGAGTATGTCGCGATTCCATGGCTCGACAGCAAGATGTGCAAGACCGCCGCCGACTGGAAAAAGCTCTTCAAGGAATTTGACGGCTATGCCGTAAAGCTAGCCAAGGAAGGCATCCACGTCCAGTACCACAACCACATGTTCGAGTTCGAGCAGTTCGGCGTCAAGAACGGCAAGGGCGGCACGACTCTTCTCGAAATGCTCTACTCCAACACCAAGGTCCTTCAGTCCGAACTCGACTTCGGCTGGGTCGCCCGCGGCGGTCACAGTCCCGCAAAGTGGGCTCTCCGCATGGCAGGCCGCGCCGATCAGGTCCACCTGAAGGATTGGTCGATCGTGAACGGCAACGAGGTCGCTTGGCGCGCAATCGGCCAGGGCGGCATCGACTGGCCCGAAGTCATCAAGGCCTGCAAGAAGGCCGGAACCCGCTACTTCATCATCGAGCAGGATACCTGCCCGATCACAAATGACCCGTTCAAGAGCTTCACGATCAGCCGCGAGTATCTGAAGTCGCTCGGACTGTGATAGGAAAGCGGCGGCGTGGGGCGCGCCGCCCGTAGCTCCACAACGGCCAATCAAGGAATCGCATACATGAACGCGGCAACACAGTCGAATTCACGCCCTCTCGCCGACCGCATCTCGCAGGGACGCGGCGACGCAAAGGCGGACCTCGTTATCAAAGGTGTCACGATCTTCCACCTCGCGACAGGTGAACTCGCCACTGGCGACATCGCAATCTGTGGCGACAGGATTGTCGGCGTCGGCGAATCATACGATGGCGTACGCGAGATCGACGGACGCGGCCTCACCGCCGTTCCGGGCTTCATCGACTCCCACGTGCATGTCGAATCATCGATGGTGACACCACATGAATTCGACCGTCTGGTCCTACCACACGGCACGACCACCGCAGTCTGCGATCCCCACGAATTGTCCAACGTGTGCGGGACGGATGCCATCGACTACTTCCTCGATGCATCCTCCCGCCTTTGCATGGATCTTTTCACGAACATCAGCTCATGCGTGCCGGCCTCGCCTTTCGAAACTCCCGGCAAGTCCATTTCCGCAGAGCAGCTCGGTCGCTACACGACTCATCCGCGTGTGCTTGGTCTCGCCGAGTTCATGAATGTTCCCGGAGTACTCTCACACGACCCCGAATGCCTCGCCAAGATCGAGGCGTTCGAGGGTCGCGTCGATGGCCACTCGCCAATGCTTTCAGGGCGCGACCTGAACGCATATCTCTCCGCAGGTGTCCGCAACTGCCACGAATGCACCACCGCAGCCGAAGCGCTCGAAAAGCTTCGCAAGGGCGTGCAAGTCCTCATCCGCGAAGGATCCGTGGCCCGCGAACTCAATGCGCTTCTCTCTGTGCTCACGCTCGCCAACTCGGCCTGTCTCGGATTCTGCACCGACGACCGCACACCGCCAGATGTCGCCGCCGATGGACATATCGACGGCATTATCGCACGCGCAATCGCGGGTGGCGCGGATCCGCTTGCCGTCTATCGCACGGCATCGCTTTCCGCCGCGCGCCACTTCCGTCTCTTCGACCGTGGCCTTGTCGCCCCTGGCTACAAGGCGGATATCGTTCTTCTCTCCGACCTCCGCAAGTGCACCGTCGCAAAGGTCATCAAGTCCGGCTTGATTGTTGACGACGCACTTTTCGCTGCGCGTCCCCCTGCCCCGGCATCCGAATTCTGCCGCGGCTCAATCCATTTGCGGAACATCGCCGCAAGCGATTTCGAAGTTCATTCGTCGCATGCCTCGTCGCCCGTGATCGGCATCATTCCGCTTTCGGTGGTGACAACCCGCATCGACATGGATCTTCCACTCGCCAACGGCGTAAAGAGCGCCGATCCATCCAACGACGTCGCGAAGATCGCCGTTCTCGAACGCCATGGGCACAACGGCAACATCGGCCTTGGCTTCGTAAAGGGATTCGGTTTCAAGCGCGGCGCGATCGCATCGAGCGTCGGTCACGATGCGCACAATGTCTGCGTTGTCGGAGCGGACGATGCAAGCATGGCCGCCGCTGTAAATGCTCTTCGCGAATCAAACGGCGGTTTCGCCGTAGCATGCAATGGCACCGTAACAGACGTGCTTCCCCTGCCCCTTTGCGGACTTCTTTCCGACCGTCCTCACGAGGAAGTCGCCGCGGCATTGCTGCGCATCAGCAAGTCGGCGCAGAAGCTTGGCACGCCACTTGAATCGCCCTTCCATCAGTTGGCATTCCTGCCACTTTCCGTGATTCCCGCAATGCGCATCACGGACAAGGGACTCTTCGACGCTTCGGCTTTCAAATTCGTCGAGCCATAGCCGATCGCGTCAAATCAATCTTTCATGCAAAGGCCGCCATCAATCAAGATGGTTTGGCCCGTGATATATGAAGCATCATCCGAAGCAAGGAAACGCACTGCGGCGGCAACTTCGTCTGGCGTTCCCATGCGCCCCATTGGGACAAGTGAAAGCTGATGCTCGCGGCGAGCGCCAGTGAGTCCCGCGACCATAGGCGTCTCGATAACGCCAGGCGCAACGGCGTTCACCGTGACGCCAACCGACGCGAGTTCGCGCGCGGCACTGCGGACAAGCCCAAGCAATCCCGCCTTCGACGCGCTGTACGCGGAGTGAAGGGCGTCACCCAACAGCGCAGCATCGGACGAAACCACAATGATCCTGCCATGCTTGCGTCGCATCATTGGACGCGCCGCAGCCTTCATGAGACTGAAGACTGAATCAAGGTTCACCGCCATCGTCTCACGCCAGTCCTCGAATTTCGTGAGGGCGAGGAACTGCGTTTTCTGCAGCCCGGCATTGCAGACAACCACATCGACTGGCCCAACGGAGGCTTCGGCATCGGCAAGAAGTGCAGGTGCTTCCGCTGGACTTGAAAGATCGCGTGGCGGAAGTGCGAACGCGCCATCGCCAAGTTCGGCCGCGAGTCCTTCCACCCGCGCGACAGACTTGTTGCCCGCCAGCGCGACCCTGCATCCTGCGGCATGGAGCGCCCTCGCAATAGCGGCGCCGATTGCGCCGGAAGCACCAGTGACCAATGCGTTTGCTTCGTTAGCCATGGCAGGACTATTTCTTCAGATACTCGGCAAGAATTGCTTCGGTCACAATCGTTGCGCCAGACGCAGCGGCGACGGCGGCGAGATCGATTCCCTGCTCGCGCGCCAGACGCTTTGCTTTCGGCGTGGCGCGGATGCCGGCCGATTGCGCTGATGGCGTAGCGGGTGCAGCGGCGACTCCTTGCGAAGACGAGGCTGTGGAAGTCGCAGGTTGCGCAGCAGGACGCGCACTCACGGCGCCATTCTCCCTTGCGGCCTTTTCGAGAAGCGCGCGGTTTAGTTCCGGAATGGCGGGATCAGTTTCGCCGGGTTCGCCGATAAGGGCGAGCACGAATCCAACTGGCACGATACTCTTCAGCGGCGCGAACACCTCAAGCAGAGTGCCGTCTGTAGGGCACTCCAGCTCAAATGCGGCCTTGTCAGTCGTTACTTCGGCGATCAGTTCGCCCTTTTCGACCTTGTCGCCAGGATTCCGCATCCAGCGTGTGACGGTCACGTCAACGAGATTGGCATCGAGAAGTGGAACGGTAAAATGCGTCATGGCTCATCCTCTATGGCAGGTTCAGAAATTGAAAGTTCGCCCGAATCGGTGTAGCTGGCTGGCGGGAGCGGAAGCAAGCGCGGTTCAGAAAGATTGCCTGCACGGTCCCTGACCTTGACTTCGAGCCAGCCGACATTACCGGGCAGTTTCACGCGGGCGGGACGAAGCGAAAGCTCGGTTGCGGCGCCTCCATCCCACACGAGGCCATCGATACCGCTGGCGTCGTATGCGTTGAAGGTAATCAGATGGTCGGGTTGCCACGCCATCAGGATTGCGGCCGCACGGATTTGAAGGGCGTATGAATCATCGCCTGGCATGGCGACCAGGAACTCGCGAAGAGGCGGAGCCTCGGCGAGGCCGGTTTCGTTGCGGAGGAATGCATCGACATCGATGACGAGGTCACGCCATTCTCCGGGCGTCCACCCGGCATTGGCGCCAGCGACAATCCATTCCTGATCCGAATTTTCCGCCGAGGGCAGCGGGATTGAGAACGGGGCGTTGTCGGCAGGGCGCTTCGCATCCTCCGGCAGATGCTGCGGGGTGAACTGGAGCGTCATCGGCGGAATGCCTGGCTCCTTTGGAAGCGAAAGCACGCGCGCACTGATGGCGAGATACTGGTGAACACTCGGCTTCCACGGATTCTGCGGGAAGGTATGGGCGACAGACGCGTCGTTCGCGCCGTTCACGGCATGCAGCTCGAGGATATACATTCCGTTCGTGACAACCGGTTGCGGTCGGATGTTGCGCGGTCCGCCTCCGATGAAATCACGCGGCTGGCGGATATCGGGAAGATACCAGAGGAAGTTAGTTCCAGTCCTCGGATGCTGGACGGTCGGCGGCGTCTTGTCGGACGCATAGTCTATCGGGATGCGGGCGACATGGGATGCGGGCGCATTGCCCGCGGCATCGGCGATATTCGTGAAGGCGACCTGGAGGACATCTCCATCGTGTGTCTTCTGTATCTCTCGGCGGAATATCGCCGGCCAGTTCATATTAAAGGTCACGGCATCGGGCATGAAGGAGACAACGCCATTTACGCGGGAAAGGTCAATGTCACGTCCGTTGCAGTTGACCTTCATTGTCTCGAAGCGGGGCAGCGACCCGCCAAAGGTGTGGAAGGTGACATTGAGCGCCGTGCCATTGTTCTGGTTGGGCGTCTCGACAATCGAGCTTTCGATCGTGATTGCGCGGCGGTCGAGCATAAACGGCACGTCCGTCACTGGAGACCAGGCTCCCAAGCCATCGGAAGCTGTGAGGACCAAGTGGTGTACGCCGTCCTGCAAATGGCCGAGGAATGGCTTGTACGGCACGTCGTTGGTGATCGATATCCACGGAGCGATACCTGGCACGCCATCGGCGCGGACGACGGCGTTTGTCCTGGCGGACCACGGTTCGGGACCTTCGACGATAGCGCAGAGCACTGTCGCCACGCCATCTGGATCCGAGAATGAAGGCGTGATTGAAAGCGGCAGGTTTGGACCGACGACGGGGCCGCCCACCAACTCATCGACATCGAGGAAACTGTAGCGGCCGGTCTGGTCCTGTCCGTTGAAGGACCCAATCACGAGATCGGCTGGCTGTACCGCGTAGCCATTGCGGAACTGGCGCGCGCCGATGGCATCCGCCATCACGCCAAACCAAGTCTGCCACGGCTCGCGCGGATCGTCGGGATAATCGAGCGTCAAGGGGTCAAGCGCGGCCGGAGGCGTCGCGAAGCGGACAGGGCGCGCGTTCGGATGCGACTCCGTGAAATTCGCGAAACCGTAACCGACAGTCTGGAGCGAGACAATCGGCAATGCGCCGCCGCGACGGTACTTCATGGAGAACAGCGGCGTGGCGCCAAGATCGATAAGCCCTGGCGCAAGCGAAGCCTGGAGCCGGCCAGGCGCGCCATTGTTGGCGATATGCAGATACGAACCGAATGGGAAACCGTCATCCTGCAGGATGCGCAGTGGCTGGCTGCGCTGGTGGCTCGCGGTAAGCGCGGGAGCGCGCGTCTCGAAGCCCTGGTAGAAACCGCGCTCGATGCGCATCGCGAGCAGGACCGGGGGGACATTGGTAATGGCGGAAAGTTCCGAGAACTGGCGCGGACGGAATATCTGCTTGAAGACCCGGCCATCGCGCTGGCGCACGGAAAGCGTCATGTCGGCATCTGTCTGCGCCGGACGCGGAATGTACGCGAGAACGGAGTTGCCGTTGTCAACGAATGATGCCGCGATGGGCTGCCCATTGACCTGCACTTCCTGGACATCGAGCGTCCGTTGAGGCCATGGCAGCGTCGAATGGATCAGGAATGAATCGGAAGGATCGGAAAGCAGCTCGGCCTTGAGACCGAACGAAGTGCGCGGCGTGATGCCCCAAGACAGCTTGGCATTGCGCGGATCGATTTCCTTGGGCAGGTCGATCGTCTGTATTTCACCGATAGGCATCGCAAGCGCCTTCTTCTCGATCTCGTCAAGCGTCGGACGAAGGGAATCGGGACCCGACAAAAGCGGCGCGCCGTTGATTATCGGGCGGAGATTCCGAATCGCATACCATGCGCCGGGCGGCGTCGCACCAATGCCCTCCTGCGCCTCGCTGGGCTGGAAGGAACCGAATCCCTCGAAGATCACGCGCGTATTGGTAACGGCTTTTTCAACTGGAATCCAAACCTGCACGGGAGTCCACACGAGGGTCTTCGCGCCATCAGGTGTCGGCGGCACATTTGCGGAACCTGCGAGACGGCGCGGGCCGCGCGTTTCAAAGAGGCCGCCAAGCGGGAACGAATAGACGGCGTTCGTGATAATCGACTTGCCTGCAGGTTCGCAAATCGCGAAGCCGACTTCGGGACGCGCTTCAGGATGACGCGCCACCTCGAAGCTCCAGCCAAGGATCGTGTGGATCTGTCGCATCGGGATGTTCGCCCGCGCAGAGAACTCGCCGGCGCCTAGACTGGACTCGACGCGCATCACGGGACGGCCGTCCTTGTCAGGCGTGAACGAGAGGATTGGGCGGCTCACGGGATCGTCGGCCGTCCAAAGCGAAGGGTCGAGCATTTCGACAGGCCAAGTGCTGGCGCAGACATTCGTGATGCCAGCGGGGACAACCGCAGCGCTCTTGCGCGGCTTCGCCTTCGCGGCGGCTTCGCCCACAGGGAGCTCGCGGATCGCGAAGCGGCGCGGACGGATTTCATCAGCGGTGATCCTGACGCGCGCCACCATCATCGAGTTGCGGTATGTCCAGATTCCAAAGATGCCGGAAGAAAGCGGATCGGGATCGCTCCAGGCGAAAACGGGAACATTGTCGAAGATGTATTCGAGACGCGAGCCGAGACGGCGCAAGCGCATCGCGTACCACGCGCCGTGGACATCGCGGCCCGCCGCGACGAGCGGTTCGACAATGCGGCGGGCGTTGCCGTCGCGGAAGCGCGGCGCGAGATAACGGTCGGAGACGGCCTTTGTCTCGCCGTTGCGAACAAGGCGCGTGCGCAGCTGCGACGAATCGGGATCCCAGCCTGTGCAGATCACGGAATAGCCATCGCCGGCACCGCCGCGCTTGCTGAGCACGGTAAGGTTGAAGTCGCCGACTCGGTCATACCAGCCATGGCGCTCGCCGGCGTAGAACTCCATGCTGAAATCGCCGCCGACCTCCATCTTCGACCAAAGCGCTGCGAGGGTGTCGGCGCTTTCGCCGTTCATGTGCGACCACGAAGGCTCGCACTGGAAGCGGTTCACGACCTCCCACTTGCCTCCGTTGATTGTCCAGCCGGCGAGCGATTCGTTGAAGAGGCAGTCAACGACATGGTCGCGCATGATGCGCGTGTGGCGCAGATGCTCAAGCGCGAGGCCTTTCACGCGCATGCGGCGGCCCACGGGGCGCTCCGGCAGATGGACGCGCGCAAGGATGCCTGTCGGGCATGACACCCAGAACAGATGGCCATCGAGATGGGCGTCGGCGATTTGGTAATCCACGGCGGGCTGCGCGCCTACCGCATCGAAGTGCGTGACTGGAATCGCGGAAACAGGGAACTCGGCCTCCGCGAGAACGGCGCCTTCGAAGTTTGTAGCCACAAGTTTCGCGATACCGTTTGCGACAATGATCTGGCATGCGCCTGGCAGTTCCTCGGGTGTCGGCGCGACAATCTGGTAGGTTGTCGCGGGCGGCGAAAACTCATCGCCTTCCGTCGGCGCGGGTTCCGGCACCGCGACATGCAACTCCATCGGGTCGGCGATCGGGAGCCGCACATCGACGCGGCCGAGGAAGTCCGAACGGAACCACGCATTGCCGTCCGGCGTCTGCAGCCACTGCCCTTCGGGCGAAGCCCAGTTCTTCATGAACGGATCGTTCACGTAGCTCATGTTCTTTTCGAAACGGTCGCGGTAGAGTGGCGCCGAAGCGCGGGAAAGCGGCATGAGCGCACGCGCCTCGCCGCCCTGCCCAACGAACAAGCCGCAAGCGCCTTCGACCGGCTTGTCAGTCGCCGCGAGCACAACGAGTTCTCCATTCACCCGACCGGAGATTTCGCCTGCGTCCATCGCATCCATGACAAGGTGGAAGGATTTCGCTTCGGAAGCGGGAAGACGCTGTTCATCGGCGATTTCGTCCCCGCGCAGCAGCCTGGCGCAAATACCATCGTCCGCGCGTACGATCGCAAGGCGCCATGCGGGGGCATTCGTTCCATTCCATCCTGCGACAAGGCCGAATTCCCCGCAGTCGGAATCGGGGACAAATACGGTCTCAAAGCGGCGCGGCGCATCGGCAGTCGAACCAAGGAGGAGAAGCCCCTCGGCATTCTTTTCGGCTTCGAGACGGAGATGTCGCGCGGTTTCGAACGGCACATCGCGCGGGACTTCGACCTTGCCTGGCTTGCCGCTCTTTACGCTTGTGTGCGCCGTGTCGGAAAGCGTGGCGGAAACGATGTCCTCTTCCGTCGCGAAAACCATGTCGCCATGCGTGCCAGCCGAGACATCGTCGAAGCGTGCGCCGTCGGCGCCATTCTGGAAAAGACCGAATTGTCCGCCAGGCGGAAGTGCGCCCTCGTAGGCGAAGACATCGATGCCGTCAACGGCGCAGGCGATACGGCCGGGATAAATCCTGGCCTCGAGTGCATACCACTGTCCGGGAAGAAGGTCTGTCGCCACGGAACGCAACGTCTCGCGACTCGCGTCGAGATCGTCGATGCGTCCGCGCCAGAGGTCAAAGGCGAGACGTCCGTCTTCTGGATTGTCGCGGCAAGTGAAGCCATACGCGTTCAAGTCGGCATCGACGAGGAAGACGATGCCGTTCGTGCCGCCGCACTCGTGGTGAAGCGCGGCCTTCATGCGGTAGCGGTCGTAAAATGCTTCGCCGGCGACAATCACGGCATTGGTGCCGCGGCCGTCGAGGGCATAGAAATTCGGGCTGTGTTCAGCGGTGGGCTGGCGTCCGAGCTTGGCCTTGGCGTTCGCGCCGGAAACGGAACCGGTAACGGTGTGCATTCGCCAGTCGCCCTGGAGTATTTCCCAGTTGCGGAGAGGATCTGCGGTTCCTTCGGGAACCATGAAGGCATCGTCGAAGCGGAACGAACCGACACGCTGCTGATAGTCGCCGGGGGCATCGGAATCATCGCCGGGAACGACATCCGCGGGAGTAGAAACGCGAACCACGCCCTCCCAGGCCTCGCGGAAGCGAACGGCCAACTGATTGTCAACGAATATCCCCCACCCTTCGGGGAGACGCTGCCATGCGACATTCGCCCATTCGCCTTCTGGCGCCTTGAATGGCGTGGCCGTGAACGCCTTTGGAGCGAACGACCCCTTCTTCAGTTCGGCACCCTTGCGGGGCAAAAGCGTCAATTCCATTACCTCGCTGGATTCGACATTTTCAAGGCGCAAGGGAATCGACGTCCCATTCCAAAGACACGACATCGTGGCGAGCAAGCTGCGCTCCGGCGATTCGATTCGCGCAGTCCATTCCGTTTCCGCGCGGATGCCAAATGCACTGATCGCAATGCAAAGCAAAAGGATTGTTTTTTTCATGGCAAACTAAAGACTCCTGGGAAAATTCATCGGCACGGCACGAGAAGTAACACTCGCGCATGCCCGTGAACGAGCATAAGTTATGCCACTGGATTGGCAGGACTGACAGTATTTGATTGTAAAAAAACGGCGCGCCGCGATTTTACTTCGCAAAATGCATTGTCTCAGGACCTCATAAAGTTTATCATTTCCGCATCAAGTTCTTACAGGGAGTTGCCATGAACAAAACAATCTTTATCGCACTTTCGTTGGCACTGGGATTTTGGGGAAGCGACGTGGCACGCGCCACGGAACGACTCTATTCCGTCACGGCCGACAACATCGCCTCATACCAGCAGATGACGGTGATGCGAGCTTTCAATGGTGTATTCGACCATGACGACTCCTCATCGACCGCTATCATCGACCTTCGCGAGCCGATGCACATCACCAAGATGCTCTTCCACGGCCGCAATGAAAACGAAGGCGTGAGCACAAGAATGCGCGGAGCGATTTTCTACGTGTCAAACGACCGGCAGAACTGGACTTCCGTTTATCAAGTGCCCAACGACTTCACACCCGACGACAATTTCGCCCCGATTCCATGCGCCTTTGATTCCTCCGAGAAATTCCGCTATGTCCATTGGGCAAATGTCGGTGCAGGAAGCATGGACGAGTTCCAGGTCTGGGTGGATTCCACTTCGGTCCAAGTCGAGTCGTTCGAGCTTATCGACTACTCGGCATCGACAATAACAGTCTCGGCTTCCGCACAGGCATACGGCGATGTTTCCGAATACGTCCTCACGCTGAAAGTCGCGATGGCGGCGTCCGACCTTGGCGATGACATCGCCGATTGGATCGATGGCGGCACAGTCACCACCCTCGGCACCGCCGCGAATGGCGAAGTCGTCACCGCGGATGTTCCCGTTCCCGCCGCCAACCAGAAATACTTCGTGCGCCTCTTCGCCACCGCGGGGGACGCAACCGGCGCATCGGCTGCGGCGAAGGAAATCACCCCGTACAACTACAAGAGCTACGAAACGCTTTTCCATGTGACAATCGACAACCTGATCGACGTCTATTCGAAGAATGGTTCGCCGATCAACTGCTTCGATGGCATCTTCAACAATGACGACACCGCAGTGGATGCGACCGTCGATCTCGGCAAGTCCCTCCACATCACGCGCATCCTCTACCATGGCCGCCAAAACCTCGAAACACGCCTCATCGGCCGCCAATTCAAGGTTTCGAATGACAACGAAAACTGGACGGTCATCTATACGGTCCCGCTTTCGTTCACGTACGACGCCAACGCCTGCACGCCGACATATTGGTTCCCGCCGCAGGACGAGACATACCGCTATGTCCGCTGGGAAAATGTCGAGTGGGGCAGCATGGACGAATTCGAAATCTATGTCGATTCATCGACGCTTTCGTCGGTTTCGTTCGCCGTCGATGACTACTCATCCACGAATCTCGCCGTCACAGGCGCCGTCTCCATGTACGGCCCGATCTCCGAATCCGGATGCGACCTTTATTGCGCGGCGGCGGCGACCGATCTCGGCGACAATCTCGGCGATTGGCGCACCGGCGGCGTAGTGACTTCCCTTGGCAAAGCGTACCACGGCATTCCACTCTCCGCCAGTGTACTGCACCTTGGCGACGGCGTGACCGCAAACGTGCGCCTCTTCGCGGTCGCGGGCGACCTTTCAATCGCTACCCCCGTGAAGATCGTCACGCCCTGCGACTATGCCCTCTTCAATGTGACCGCCGCGAATGTCATCGACGCGGACACGACTCAGACGACCTTCATGCACGCTTTCGACGGCATCCTCGACCAGACAAACGCGACAGGAGGAGATTCCGCAAGGCATCTCACGCTTGACCTCAAGGCGCTCTACCCGATCGCGCGCCTCAAGTTCTACGACCGCACTGAACTCGCCTCACGCATGCGCGGCGCGACCTTCTCGGTTTCGAAGGACGGCAGCAATTGGACACCCGTCTATACCGTCCCATTTGACTACAACGTAACCGAACCCGTCGGCACATGGATTCCCTGGCCGTCTGGCGATAGCGTCTGCACTGGCGACAATCTTTTCCGCTTCATAAAGTGGGAGGGCGTCGAGTACGGCAGCATCTCGGAATTCCAGGTGTACGCCGGCGCGGCATCGGTCGTTATCCTGGACGATTTCTCGATCGACTCCGCGACATCTTCCGCCCTCCAGCTTTCAGGAACCGCCACCATCGAAGGAACTTTCGCGACATCGAACATAACCTTCTACGCGGCATACGCGGCATCCGATCTCGGCGACGACATCGCGGCATGGCAGGCAGGTGGAACTGTCGCAGAGGCCGGCAGTGCCCTCCCTGGCGAAACATTCTCCGGCAGCGTAAGCCTCTCTGATGCAAGCGGCAGGATTTTCGTGCGCGTCTTCGCATCCCTCGAAGGCAAGATCGCCGCTTCGCCAGTGAAGACAGTCATGATCCGCGACTGCGTCGAGATCCGTCCTCTCGTCGAAAGCGCCGATTCCATCCTCCCGATCTATTCCAGCACGGATACCGCCGCCGAACGCGACAATGCCTGGCTTGCGTTCGATAGCGACCCCACCACGCTCACGACATCCGATTTCGCCGCCCTCGACCTGGGGCGCCCCGTCCGCATCGACCGCATCACGATGTCAGTCGATCCCGAAAACATCGGCAACCTGAACGGCCTGCTCCTCCAGGGATCGAATGACGGTTTCAACTGGGACACGATGACATCCTTTGCGGAAGTGCCGCACGGTGCGCAGACGATTTTCGACCTCGCCGAACCATACGCCGCCCGCTATGTACGATTCTTCAATTTCACCAGTGGCTCCCTGCTTCCAGCGCGCATCTACGACCTGCGCTTCTATACTCTTGCATCCGAACAGGCGCATCCCGCGATCACGAACGAAATCGAAATCTCCCGCTCCGCGAACGGCATCAATCTTTCCGCCTCGCTCGCCGCCAATGGCACATTCAGCGGCACGGCGCATGTCATCGCGCTTTGCGCTACATCCGACCTCGGCGCGTGGCCCGCAGATTGGACAAACGCCCAGGATGTTGTATCCATCGACCTTGGCGACCGTGCCGCCGGCACATCGTTTACGACGACCGTGCCGCCCGCTGCCGCGTCTGGCCTGAACGTTGCGAGACTTCTCGTCGAGACACCCGCCGGTGCCTTCCTCGGTGCACCGCACTTCTTCACGCCAAACAACGAAATCCTGATTCCAATCACCGTCGCGCAGGTCGAGGCGATGACGCCCCAGGTCAATGGAGTTTACGCCGAACATCCGGACTGGTGCGCTTCCATGGCATGGCACCACACCTTTTTCGGCGATGGCATTCTCAACACGACGTCCGACACTCCAATGCCGACCGCGGCATCACTCCGCAAACGCTACAAGATCACGCGCGCCGAGCTTTATCCCCGTGTCGAAGGCTCCCTCTGGATCATGGAGCGCTCCAATGGCGCGACAGTCTATGTCGCCCCCGAAAAGACGTCCGGGGACTGGACGCAAGACTCGGCCTGGACTTCTTTTGCCACCGCCTATAGCTCCGTTCTTTACAACGGCTGGCTGCAGCTTGTCGGAACACCGACCATCGGCTATCACCTGAAGGTCGATGGCGGGCAGTATGGCAATTACTTCCTCCGTTTCTGGGGCGTCCCAATGGATGAAGGCACGGTATTGATGGTGCGATGAGGGCAGTGCCAGGCAGCATGAATTTGCCATCGCGCGGTTTTACGCTTGTCGAACTTTTGGTCGTTGTCACAATTATCGGCGTCCTTGCGGCGTCTCTGACGATTGGTGCCAAGTCGGCAGTGGAATATGCCCGGAGGACGCGTTGCGCGACAAACCTCCACCAACTCTTCATCGCGAATGCCGCGTATGCCGCGGAATTTGGCTGCTATGTACCCGCGGCATCGACCGTCTGGTCCGCCAAGGACCTCTGCCGATGGCATGGATACAGGGATAGTTCGAAAGAGCCGTTCCGCGGTGAACTTGGTCCCCTGGCGGAATACCTCGACTCCAATGGCATCCGCGCGTGCCCTTCATTTCACCCGAAAGCCAACGGCCTTTCCGCAAGCGAAAACTTCGAGCATGGCTGCGGCGGGTACGGCTACAACCAGGTCGGAGTCGGATCTCGCCTATACCTCGACGGAATGTGCGCCGCGGCCTACGAGGAAGGAATGCCGCCGGATCAAATTGCCGATGCGCCCAATACCGCGATGTTCGGCGATGCGGCGTTTCTCTCCTCTGGCAGGAAAGGCGACACCACCTTGATCGAATATTCATTCATCGAGCCATACCACTGGGTTTTTGCGCCAGGGACTGAATCCTCGGCCGTGTCCGAGCCAAGTGTCCATTTCCGTCATAGAAAGTATGCAAATGTCGCGTGGTGCGACGGGCATGTTAGCCCAGTGAAGATGGAACATGTGCCTGGCGAGAAATACAAGAAAGCGCACCTTGGCTGGATTGGACCGAAAGACAATACACTAATGGACCCGAATTAAAACGGCAACGCAAAGTCATTTAATCACATCGACACCGTACAACGAGAATTTGTCGTCGCCAGTGACTATGACGAGATTTTCTTCAAGTATGGATATTTAGTCACCATCATCCATGCGAATTATGTATAATACGCGCTCATGCCCAAACCACTTTCCAATCCTAATCCAGACGAGTACAAGGTCGATCTCGAGGTCTTTGAAGGCCCCCTCGACTTGCTTCTGTACCTGATCCGCCGCGATGAGCTCGACATCTACGACATTCCGATCGAGCACATCACGACGCAGTACATGGCGTATCTGGAGACAATGAAGTTGCTCGACCTCAACATCGCTGGCGAATTCCTCGTGATGGCCGCTACGCTGATGATGATCAAGAGCCGCATGCTTCTCCCCGCCGAGGAACGCGCCGCGGAGGAAGAGGAGGAGGAAGGTGTCGACCCGCGCCTCGATCTTGTCAGGCAGCTTATCGAATACAAGAAATTCAAGGATGCCGCGTCACGCCTCCAGCACCTCGAGGCATTGCGAAACGAGAGCTTCCGCTTCGGCGGCGAACCGCCGATCCCGCCGCCCGATGAAGAAGAGGGCGTGCGCCTCCTTGACGATGTCGGCCTCTTCGACCTTCTCACGGCTTTCCAGGAAGTGCTTTCGCGCGCCCCCATCGCTCCGCTCGGCCACCTCGAGCCAATCCGCTGGGCGGTGCCAGATAAGATGGACGACATCTCATCCCGCGTAAAGAGCGAGGGACAAGTCTCATTCTCCAAGCTCTTCAACGCTGAATCGCCGCGCGGCGAAATCATCGTGACATTCATCGCGCTCCTCGAACTTCTGAAGCAGCATCTCGTGCGTGTGAGCCAGGGCGCGCTTTTCAGCGAAATCGTAATCCTGCCCCTCGCGGCCGAAGCGACAACCCCACAGCCCGAAACGGCGACAATCGAAAACCATGGATAACAGCGAAGACACATCATTGCCCGTTGCCGGCAGCCTGAGGCAGGTTGTCGGAGCACTCGTGTTCGGTTCCGACCACGACCTCGCGCCAGATGAAATCCGCAAATGCCTTCAGGAAGTCGCCAAGCAGGAAAACGCGCCAGCGGAAGCAGCGCTCTATGCAAAGTCGTCAACCGCCGACATCCGCGACGCCCTTATCGACTTGCGCAAGGACATTGCGCGTCTCGAACTCGGTTTCGAACTCGCGGAAGTCGGATCTGCCTGGCGTCTGCAAAGCTCTGCGCCGACAGGACGCTGGGTGCGCAATCTGCTACGCCAGGACCGTCCCGGACGGCTCTCCCATCCCGCCCTTGAAACGCTTTCGATCATCGCGTATCGTCAGCCGATCGCGAAGTCGGAAATCGAAGGCATCCGCGGCGTGGCTGTCGATCACATCGTGAAGGCGCTGATGGAAATGCACCTCGTGCGCATTGTCGGTCGCTCCGACCTGCCAGGCCACCCATTCCTTTACGGCACAACGGCGAGCTTCCTCGACCACTTCGGCCTGAAGAGCCTGAACGAACTCAACGACATGGATCCGACGCTCCAGCGTTCGAAGCCGAAGGAACGAAACGCGATCCACCGCAAGCCAAAGCCACCGCAGGAAAAGACGCCCCAAGCCGCCCAGGAAGAGGCGCTCATGGCGGGCGCAAATTCGCAACCAGCGCCCGCGACCGCACAGGCTGAACCGCAAACCGAAACTGCCGACGGCGACATTCCCGCGCAATCGGATGCCGAATTCTCGAACGGCAATATCGAGGAAGCACCGGCGCCAGAGGCAACGGAAGGCGCGGTTGCAATCCGCGAGATTCTCGGACCGGACGAAACGCCGCCCAGTGCCGAGCCAGTCTTCGAATCCTGAATTGAAACAACTTCCACTAATTCCAACCACCCAAAACGCGACAAACCACCATGAGCGAAAATCCATCCCGTCTTTCTTCCGAAGTCCGCGCGAAGTTCCTTGAAACATTCGGACGCGCCCCGGATGTCGTCGCGTACGCCCCCGGACGCATCGAAGTACTCGGCAACCATACCGACTACAACGAGGGATTCGTCCTTTCCGCCGCGATCGACTGCGGAATCTGCTTTGCTGCCGCCAAACGCGCCGACCGCACCGCGCATATCGTCTCCGGCAACATGAATTCAGAATCGACATTCCCAGTCGATATCGTCGAGCCTTCGAATGCCGAGCCGTGGACGAACTACTGCCGCGGCGTGCTCGTGGGGCTTTCCGCGCTGAAGAAACCCGGATTCGGCTTTGACGCGCTTGTGCTTGGCGACATCCCGCCCGGAAGCGGACTTTCAAGTTCCGCCGCGCTCGAAGTGAGCACTGGGCTTGCGCTCGCGAAGCTCTACGGGATCGAAGTTGACCGTCTGACGATGGCGAAAATCGGCCAGACTGCCGAACACGAATACGCGGGCGTAAAATGCGGTCTGCTCGACCAGGTTTCGAGTCTCTTTGGAGAAGAGGGCAAACTTGTCTCCACCGACTTCCGTTCCCTCGACGTCCGCACGATGCCGCTTGGCGCCGACGCTTGCTTCCTGATGTGCAACACGCTCGCGAAGCATGCGCTCGTCGATGGCGAATACAATAAGCGGCGCGCCGCTTGCGAAGAGGCGTCCGCGACATTCGCGAAGATTCTCCCCCACCCTGTCACAGCGCTTCGAGACGTATCGTGGGAAGAGTGGAAGGCGCATTCCGCAGAACTGGCGCCAATGGCGGCGCGCCGTTCCGCGCATCCAATCGGCGAAGACACCAGGGTGATCGAAGGCTGCAAGATGCTCGAGGCGGGTGACCTTGAAGGATTCGGACGCCTCATGTTCGAGTCGCACGATTCCTCGCGCGACTATTTCGAGAACTCATGCCGCGAGCTTGATGTCGTGGTCGATGCCGCACGCAAGACCGCCGGCGTACTTGGCGCGCGCCTTTCCGGCGGCGGTTTCGGCGGTAGCGCGGTAGTGCTTGTCAAGCCAGCGTTCGCAGAATCCGCGATGGCGGAAATCGCAGCCGCCTTCCGCCAGGCACTCGGACGCGATTGCGAAATCCGCGCGATCAAGCCCGGCCCCGGCGCATGCCTGGCATGATTTATTGTCCATCTGAATCGGGGTGCGTCCCCGATCATTGCGACCGCCCGGCAAGCGACGTGAAACAATTCGAAGGGAAATCCTCCATGAAACCCGAAGCATCCTTGATGGAAAAGTACGCGCGTCTGATTGTCGGTGTGGGCGCGAATGTCCAGCCTGGGCAAAAGGTGAGAATCAACGCGTCCGTGCAAGAACACGAGTTTGCCTGCATGGTGATGGAAGAATGCTACAAGGCCGGTGCCAAGGCAGTATCGATCGACTGGACTTGCGACTTCCAAAACCGCTTGAACTACGAATATGCGGAAGAGGCGGTGCTTGGCGAAGTGCTGCCTTGGGAAAAGGCCAAACTACAGCAGATGGTCGAGGACCTGCCCTGTCGCATCTTCATACTGTCGGACGACCCGGACGCCCTGGCCGGCATCGACCCAAAGAAGATCGGCGCTGTCATGCGCGCCCGTGGCGCCGTGACAAAACCATACCGCAATGCGATCGAGGGCATTCACCAGTGGGTGATTGCCGCGATTCCTTCCCCCAGGTGGGCGCAAAAGTGCTTCCCTGATCTTGACGAGGAAGCAGCAATGGCGAAACTCTGGGATGCAATACTGAAAACTGTCCGTGTTTCCAAGGACAACGATCCCGTCGTCCTTTGGCATGCGCATACCGATGGGATTTCCGCCAAGGCTGATTGGCTAAACGAACAAGGTTTCTCTTCGCTGCGCTATCGGAGCGCGAATGGCACGGACTTCACGGTCGAGTTGATTCCTGGCGCCGCATGGTGTGGGGCAAGGGAACCAAACTCAAAGAACGGCGTTTATTTTGTCCCCAACATGCCGACCGAAGAGATATTCACTTCGCCAATGGCGGGGCGTTGCGAAGGCACGCTGGTAGCTGTCAAGCCGCTCAGTTGGAACAGCCAGCTGATCGATGGTTTTTCCATTGCCTTCAAAGATGGCAAGGCGGTTTCCTGCAAGGCGGAAAAGGGACAGGAACTGCTCGAGCAAATGTTCAGGATGGACGAGACGGCGTGCATGCTTGGCGAAGTTGCGCTGGTGCCAAAGGAAAGTCCTGTCAACCAGTGCGGATTCCTCTTCTACAACACGCTCTTCGACGAGAACGCATGCTGCCATGTGGCGCTTGGCATGGGCTTCAAGGAAGTCCTGCCTAATGGCCATGAAATAAGCATATCCGAAGCACAGAAGCAGGGGATCAACGATTCGGTGATCCATGTCGATTTCATGGTTGGCGCGGATGACCTCTCAATCACCGGCATCAAGCCTGACGGCAGCGAAGTTCCGGTTTTCGTCAACGGAACCTGGGCTTGACGTACGTGGCGGAAGCGTCCGCGTCGATCCACCCGGTCATCTGTTATCTCAACATTTGTGGCGCAAGGGACACAAGCGACACAAGCGACCTACGGACGCTGGTTCTTGAGCATGGATTCGGCTTCGTCGTTCAACTTGCACAGTTGGCCACCGCGCACTGGTTCCATGACCCATATCGGAAGATTGAGTTCGTTTAGCATGGTTACTTTGGCCTTGGCGTCCTGTAGCGTCCAGTCCAGCCAGGCAAGCATGCTGGACAGTGGAAAGGGTTGGAAAGGGACTATTTCGTATCGCAATACGAGCGGAAAAGCCCGATGGCATCGGCTAGTTCATTCATTGGATCATTCTTTGGAAGGAACTCCATGCCGAGGAAACCGCTGTAGCTGCCTTCGGGTATGGCGCGAAGGATTCCGCGATAATCGATGCCGTTGTCTTCGCCGGGGAATGTGCGGCCGTTAAGCGCGGCGATGTGGAAGTGCGAAATCATCGGAAGCTTCGCATCGAGATTGGCGAGCAGTTTATCGCCCGACACTTCCATGTGGTAGATGTCGTAGAGTACGGAGAAATCGGGGTCCGCAAGTTCGCGGGCGAGACGGAAGCCAAACTCTTCGCGATCGGCCTGGTAGTCCTTGTGGTCCTTGGCATTGAGCATTTCGAACTGGAGACGGACGCCGGAACCGCGTGCCTTGTCGAGCAGACGGGAGAACGCTTCGAGGCAGTTGTCGAAAGCCTCCTCGTCAGAAAGGCCATCCTTGCGGCAGCCACTGAAGACAATCAAATTCTGCACGCCAGCATTCGCAAGCTGCTCGATCAATCGCATGTTGGCATCGAGGAGCGGATTGCGGTTCGCGCGGACGTTAAAGCCTTCCATCATGCCTTCGCCACAGGCATTGAGAAGCGCAAGTCCCGCATCCTTCGCAGCAGTCCAGCGTTCGGGCGCGACCATTTCAGCGGCGGTGTAGCCCATTTCCGCAAGTTGACCATAGTATTTCGCAGGATCGAATCCCTCGCGGAAGAAACACCAGTCGGGTGCGCTGAACTTGAGTTCGGAAGCCTTCATCTCTGCCTACTCCTTATGGCTGCGCTGGAATCAGCGTGGTTCGAGGTAGCCCATCTGGCGCATAAGCCAGAAATTCTTCGACCAATCCTTCTCCACCTTCACCCAAAGTTCGACTTCGGCATCGACGCCGAACATCTCCGAGATTTCAGGCTCGGAAGCGCGTCGGACGGCGCGTATTGTGCGGCCCTTGTATCCGAGGACGATCGGACGCTGTGATGGACGGTTCACGAAAATCGTGGCGCGGATGTGCCAGTGCGTCCCCTCCTCCGCTATGTTGTCAATGCGCACGCCGATCTCGTGGGGCAGCTCGTCGCCAAGGCGCATGAAGAGTTTTTCGCGGATTACGTCGGAAATCGCCAGCGGACGCGGATAGTCTGTCGCGGTGTCGGACGGGAAATACGGTTCGCCCGGCTCCGCATGGGTGAAAATGAGATCGACGAGTTGCGGGACGTTGCTGTTCGATGCGGCGGCAACCTCGATCCACTCGACATCGTCGCGGTGGTGGTCCTTCTCCTCCTGAATGGCTTTCCACGCGGCATGGTATTCGGCGACGTGCCTTGTAGTGCCGTGGTCGCACTTGTTCAACACGATGATCACAGGTTGGTCGGCGAAAAGCGCGCGACGAAGCCATCCCTCGTCCTCAAGCTGCGGGGCATGCGATGCATCGACTACAACGGCGAGCACATTCACGTTCGCCGACGCCTGGCGCGCCATGCGGTTCATCAGCGTACCGAGGCGGTTCTCGCTCTTGTGGAGACCGGGAGTATCGACGAGCACGATCTGTCCGCGCTTGTCGGTGAAGACGCCGCGCACAACGTTGCGCGTGGTCTGGACTACGGGCGACACAATGCTCACCTTCTCGCCGACGATTGTGTTGACGAGCGTCGATTTGCCCGCGTTCGTACGCCCTACGACGCCCACTATCGCGTAGCGGCGTTCCTTCTTTGTTTCATTCGCTTCTGCCATGGGGCGAATGGTAATCCTTACGGAGGTCCGGCGGCAAGATGAATCTCCCAATGAACGCCCGGTTTCACGAGCGCGGCATTGATTCCCAAGGGGGATGTGGTACAATACCCCCCATCATGGCATCCGATACGAATCAACAAGATCTTGTCGCCGCCGCTTCCGATTATGGCGACAGCTCAATCCAGACACTTTCCGACGTTGCGCACATCCGCGCCAGGCTTGGCATGTACATCGGCCGCGCCGGCGATGGTTCCCAGTACGAAGACGGCATATACATCCTCCTGAAGGAGGTCATCGACAATGCGATCGACGAATTTATCATGGGGCATGGCAAGCGCGTCGAAATCCGCCTGAACTTCAATTCCGGCGAGGTGACAGTGCGCGACTTCGGTCGCGGCATCCCGCTCGGCAAGGTCGTGGACTGCGTCTCGAAGAAAAACACAGGCGGCAAGTTCGACGACAAGTCGTTCCAGTTCTCGGTCGGCATGAACGGCGTCGGCACGAAGGCCGTGAACGCACTTTCGTCCGAGTTCGAAGTGCGTTCCGTGCGCGATGGCGAATTCTCCGAGGCCTCATTCCGCGAGGGCGAACTTGTCTCGCAGAATCGCGACAAGCTTACGGCGAACGAGCGCAACGGCACCTTCGTGCGCTTCATCCCCGATCCGAATATCTTCAAGAACTACCAGTTCCGCGAAGAGCACGTGCTCCGCAGGATGCGCATGTACGCATATCTCAACGCGGGTCTCACGATCGACTTCAACGGTTCGAAGATCATCTCGGAAAACGGGCTGCTCGACCTCATACACGACGAGTCCGACCTCGAGAAGCTCTACACGCCGTTCCACTACCGCTCGAAGCAGCTCGAAGTGGTGTTCGTCCACACGAACCGCTTCAGCGAATCGTACTTCTCGTTTGTGAACGGCCAGTTCACGACCGATGGCGGCACGCACCTCACGGCCTTCAAGGAGGGCGTCCTCAAGGCCGTCAACGAATACTCGAAGAAGAAGTTCGATGGCGACGACGTGCGCGACGGCATCGTCGGCGCGATTTCCGTGCGCGTGCAGAACCCCGTATTCGAGGCGCAGACGAAGAACAAGCTCGGCATGCCAGACCTCCGCAACGGCTGGGTGAACGAGGTCAAGCGCGTTGTCGAAGAGCAGTTCCACCGCGAACCGGGCGAGGCGGCCAAGCTGCTCGAGAAGATTGCATCGACAAGCGAGATGCGCGCCGAGATCGGCAAGGTGAAGAAGCTCGCCCGCGAGCGCGCCCGCGCCGTGACCGTGCGAGTGCCGCAGCTGAGCGACTGCAAGCACCACCTGAACATGGCGAAGGATAGCGGCCATGACTCGATGATCTTCATCGTGGAGGGCTTGTCCGCCGCGGGCACGCTCAAGAACTCGCGAGACGCGAACAACCAGGCCGTCTTCACCCTGCGCGGCAAGCCGCTGAACGTGTGCGAACTGAAGCGCGATGCCCTTTACAAGAACGAGGAACTCTTCAACCTTATGAAGAGCCTCGACATCGAGGAAGCGTTTGAACGCCTGCGCTACGAGAAGGTCGTGCTTGCGACGGATGCCGATGTCGATGGACTCCACATCCGCAACCTGATGATCACCTTCTTCATGAAGTTCTTCGACCGCGTGATCAAGGAGGGGCACCTCTTCATCCTCGAGACGCCGTTGTTCCGCGTGAGGAACAAGAAGGAAAACTTCTACTGCTACACCGAAGAAGAGCGCGTAAAGGCGATCGACAAGGTCGGCAAGGGCGGCGAGATCACACGGTTCAAGGGCCTCGGCGAAATCAACAAGGAAGAGTTCCGCGATTTCATCGGCAAGGACATGCGCCTTACGCCAGTTGACGCATCACATGATGTATCGGTGCGCGACACACTCCAGTTCTACATGGGTTCGAACACCCGCGAGCGCCGCCAGTACATCATGGACAACCTCGTCGTCGGCGAGGAGTCGCTGTAGCCATTCATCCCACGGTCCTTCAACAGGCAAGGGACGCTTCTTGCCAACTGGTAAGCAAAGTATTATTCTCTTACCCATCTTACAAATAGGAGAACGCAATGTATTCAGTCGAAACTGCAAAAATGTCGTCCAAGGGGCAACTTGTAATCCCGGATGCATTGCGGAAGCGCTATGGATGGCAACCGGGTACGACCCTGCTGATGATTGGAACCGGTGATGCGATAGTGCTTCAGGCGCTTCAAACTCCGAGCGACGAGACGATCGACTCCGTATTGGCAGAATCGAAAGCCGCAGGCGATTCTGTGTCGCATCGCATCGCAAATGCGAAAGCGGCATTGTCAAAACTAGGGAAACTTGGCATAAGGCTGCCAAATGGCATTGAAAAGAGTGAATCGCGCCGTTCCATGCTTCTGGAGAAACATTCTTGAAAGTAATGTTCGATATAAATGTCATTCTCGACATTCTGGCGAACAGGGAACCGTTCCTCGATGATTCCAGGTCGGCCTTCATGAGGGCGATAGAGAACGACGATGAACCATTTGTAGCCGTACATGCATTGTCAACGCTGTATTATCTTCTTGGGAGCGCCACGACCCGCAAGCTTCGCGATGCAGCCATGGGATGGATATTCAATTCCTTCAAGATTGCAGGTGCGGGAGAAGTGGAGGCGAATGCCGCGCGCGCGATGAAGTTTCGAGATTTCGAAGACGCATTGGTCGCGGCATGCGCGGTATCGTCAAGTTGTGAAGTAATTGTCACACGCAATCTCAAGGACTTCAGGAATTCCCCGATCCGGGCAGTTCATCCCCGCGAGTTCCAATGACGAAAATCGAAAATTCGCAAGCGCTTTTCATGGGTGAAGAACAAGGACATCCCGTTGCCAGTGCCATGGCCAGGAAGAACGAACCTGCCGCCATCGGCGCATACACCCTGGTGCTTGACGATGCGCCGGATGATGGACAGCCACGCTATCGCGAAACGCCGATCGCATTCGGCGCGGGTGCGCGGCCGATTGGGTTGTCATCATTGGACGAAAGGCGTGTGCCGGAAAGAATCCGTCAGATGCGGCGGCTCCACGATTACGCTGACGACTCCTACACTCAGCGGCACAAGAACTTCTTCCTGCAGGGCATCTTCATGGCGGACTACGAAGACAATGCGCCATGGCATGGCAACTTGCATCGCTATTTCCCTGTTTATGACGATCTTTCAGTTTCACAGCTGCGTGGCTATTTCACATGGCGGACACAGCTCCGGAAAGGGCGCTTCGAAGAGATTACCCCTTCGTTCGCCTATCTCTACATCTATGAAATCCTCAATGGCATCGGAACGAAATCCGTCGAGGAAGGCATCGGGCGACTTGTAGAGTTCGAGAAGCAATACATAGATGCCGGCTTCGGCGATGACATCATGCGGCGGAACCTGCGACAGTGGCGCCTGGAGTTCGCGGTGGTGAGTGGACTGCCGCCTGACAAACTGCGCGAATACGCGCATCCGCAGATCCTGAAGACAGATGCGGCGCTGTACACGTTGAAGAATCCACAGTCTGCCGATGACGCAGCAGTCTTCGACGCGATGTGCGCAATGGGAAATGCTAAACTGGCCACATCGCCAGTGGTCACGAAGAAAGGCGATGCAGGGATACATCTCTTCGCTGAGACATGGCGCGTGGCCCTTGCAAAATGCCTCATAGACGGGAAAAATCTCTTCGCAGCCTGTTTCGGCACACGCTGCTCCTGCCACTGGTATCCGCTCGCAAACGCGGTTTACTGGCGTCGCTACCCGATGAGCCCAGTCGTCAGGGAACTCAACCCATGCCACCACTTCCTCATCAAGGACGGCGGGTGGTTCGAGCGGTGCTACCGCAAGATCAACTTCAACCGCGAACTGTTCGCGGGCTTCCTTCACGAGACAGACCGTCAACTTAGAAATTACTTTAGGCAAGTCGGCGGACCCATGCGCGAACGCAAGGAGGAATCATGGGCGTCCGAGTATGTGCATTCCGTGATACAGGCGGATCAAAAGGCCAGGATCGAGGCCGCGCGCCCAAAGGTATCGATCAGTTTCACGGAACTCGATAAGATCCGCGATGACGCCCTGCAAACACAGGATTGGCTGTTGACGGACGACGAGAAGGCGGATGCTCCATGCGAAACGCCAGTGGCGGCTGTCGAGTCCCCATCGGGGCAAGCAGACGAAACATCCCCGCGGATTGCGTTGGACGATTTCCATGCCGCCGTGGTATGCGCGCTTTTGCGTGGCGAGTCCCCTGCCCCGTTGATCGCCGCTCACCACGCCATGCCGGAGATTATTGCCGATGCGTTAAACGAAGCATTTTTCGATGAAATCGGCGACACCGCTTTTTCCTGCGATGACGGTTCTCTCGCCATCATCGAAGATTATCGCGATGATGTCGCAAGGCTGATTGGAGAATTTTGAAATGGATGAACCAACAAGAAAAGTACCGCGTCGCATAGCGCAAACCGTGCTCAATTCGCTCAAGGGCGGCGTTGTACCGAGGATCGGCTTGCCGTATGTCACGGTCGGGCGCAAGAGCGAGATCCAAGCATTGCTGCACGATGTGGACATCATCTCGGAAGGCGGCGCGTCATTCAGGTTCATCGTCGGGCGCTATGGATCTGGCAAGAGCTTCCTTCTCCAGACAATCCGCAATCACGTAATGGATCGCGGTTTTATCGTTGCCGATGCGGATCTCTCGCCCGAACGCCGTCTCCAAGGCACACATGGACAAGGCCTCGCGACATACCGGGAACTGATCGGGAATCTTTCGACCAGGACAAAACCCGAGGGCGGCGCGCTCACGCTTATCCTCGACCGCTGGATCGGAGCGGCGCAATCCGCCGCCGCGCAGGAATCGGGCCATGCTCCAGGCGATCCAGCGCTCACGCCGCTCGTTGACCGCAAGATCGCGGAAGTCACGGCGTCGGTCAGGGAACTCGTCCACGGCTTCGAATTCGCGAGGCTGCTTTCCGCCTACTACCATGCGTATGTCGGAGGCGATGACGAAACGAAGGCAAAGGTCGTCCGCTGGTTCCGCGGCGAGTATTCGCTGAAGCGCGAGGCGAAGGAAGAACTTGGCGTGAACATCATCATCACCGATGACGACTGGTACGACTATCTGAAGCTCTTCGCCGTTTTCTTCCGTCTCGCAGGCTACGCGGGAATGATGATCATGGTCGATGAGCTTGTGAACATCTACAAGATTCCGAACTCGATCACGCGCCAGTACAACTACGAGAAGATGCTCACGATGTACAACGACACCCTTCAGGGCAAGGCGAAATACCTGGGCATCATCATGGGCGCGACACCGCAGGCGATCGAAGACAAGCGTCGCGGAGTTTACAGCTACGAGGCGCTTCGCTCGCGACTGTCGGAAGGGAAGTTCTCGAAACCGGGCGCACGTGATTTGCTGGCGCCTGTCATCCGGCTGGAACCACTTGTCGCCGAAGAAATGCTGGTCCTCTGCGAAAAGCTTGCGGCGATGCATGCGGACCTTTACGGGTATCCGTGCCGTATCGCCACCGACGATCTTGCCGCGTTCATAAGAATCGAGTACGAGCGTATCGGCGCCGACGCCAACATCACGCCGCGCGAGGTGATCCGCGACTTCATTGAACTTCTCGACCTGCTGTATCAGAATCCGGCAATGACGCCACAGGCGCTTCTCGAATCTGACGCCTTCACATACGCGAAATCCGAGGCCGTCTCCGACAATGCAGAGCAGTCCTTCGTCGAGTTCGAGCTCTAGCGGGAGCCAGCGGCAATGGACATCTTCAGCCAATATGCGCCGTTCATCCAGGACTTCATCTACCGTTCCGGATGGAAAGCCCTGCGCGCCGTGCAGAACGCCGCGGGCGATGCAATCTTCAACACCGATTCAAATGTGCTTCTCACGGCATCGACCGCATCGGGAAAGACGGAAGCCGCATTCTTCCCCATACTGAGCATCCTCAATGAGCAGCCATCGGCATCTGTCGCCGTGTTGTACATTGCGCCGTTGAAGGCCCTGATCAACGACCAGTTCGGCCGGATCACGGAACTTTGCGAGGAGCAGAACATAGCGGTTACGCGCTGGCATGGCGACGCGCCGCAATCGCAGAAGCGCAAGCTTCTCCGCAATCCCGCCGGAATTCTCCAGATCACCCCGGAGTCGCTTGAGTCGCTGATGATAACCAAGCACATGGAGATCCCATCGCTCTTCCATGACTTGAAATTCATCGTGATCGACGAAATCCACTCGCTTCTGCGCGGCGACCGCGGCGGCCAGGTATTCTGCCTGATCGAGCGTCTCTGCCGCACGGCAGGCTGCAACCCGCGCCGCATCGGTCTCTCCGCCACGATCGGCAACCCGGCGGTGGCCGCGAAGTTCCTTGGAGCCGGAAGCAGACGCGAGACCCTAATCCCGAAATTCGACGGCGGAAAGGAAAAGTGGCGCCTGTCCATGGAGCATTTCTTCAACTCCGCGCCGCAAGCAGACGAAAACCGCGAAATAACCGTCGCAACGCCAGAACAGGAACCTGCCACAGACACAGCGCCAGAAGCCGCCGATCCCGGAATCGGCTACATCTTCGAACATACGCGGGGAAAGAAATGCCTCGTCTTCACAAACTCCCGCGAGGAATGCGAATCCGTATGCCAATGCCTGCGCCAATACTGCGAGGCGGCCCACGAGCCGGAACGCTTCCTGATCCATCACGGCAACCTTTCGACATCGTACCGCGAAAGCGCCGAAGAGGAGATGAAAGACGATGATTCGCTGATGAGCGTTTGCGCGACGGCGACCCTGGAACTCGGCATCGATATCGGGCGTCTCGAACGGGCGTTTCAGATCGACGCGCCCTTCACCGTTTCTGGATTCCTCCAGCGGATGGGCCGCACGGGCCGCCGGGGCGATCCATCCGAAATGTGGTTCGTAATGCGCGAGGAACATCCCGAGGCGCGCGCGATGATGCCCGAGATGATACCATGGCGCCTGATCCAGGGAATCGCTCTTGTCCAACTCTACATCGAAGAGCGTTTCGTGGAACCGCCGCGCACGGATAGGCTCCCCTACTCCCTTCTCTATCACCAGACGATGTCCACGCTGGCGTCATGCGGCGAAATGACACCCGCCGAACTCGCCTCGCGCGTGCTGCCGCTCTCCGTATTCCACCGCATCACGGCAGATGACTTCCGCACTCTGCTTCGCCATTTGATCGAAACGGATCATGTGAACCGCACCGAAAACGGCGGACTCATTGTCGGCATCGCCGGCGAACGAATCACCAATAGCTACAAGTTCTACGCCGTATTCCAGGAAAATATCGAATACACTGTCCGCGCCTCCTCCGAAGAACTTGGCACGATCTGCAGACCGCCGCCCGTTGGCGACAAAATTGCCATCGCCGGCCGCGTGTGGATTGTGGATGAAGTCGATCGCCAGCGCCACGAAGTCTATTGCACGCTGGTCAAAGGCAACATACCGGCATACTTCGGCGATTGCCCAGGCGACATCCACACGCGCATCCTCGAGCGTATGTACCGCGTACTAGCGGAAGACAAAGGCTATCCGTATCTCATGCCACATGCCGTCTGCCGTCTTGCCGCCGCCCGCGAGACATTCCAAAAAGCGGGTGTATGCGATCGCCCGTTGGTCAACCTTGGCGGCAAGATGTGGGCGCTGTTCCCGTGGCTTGGCACATATTCGTTCCTGGCGCTGGAGCGCTTCCTCAAGATCCGTTGCGCCAATAGGCTTGGCCTGAAAGGATTGAATCCAGCGCGGCCATACTACCTCCAGTTCACGATGCAGGTCGGCGAGGAAGAGTTTTACCAGATTGTCGCGGAAGAGGCCGCCAGGGATTTCGACCCATTGGAACTCGTCTATCCCGATGAAGTCCCGGTCTTCGAGAAGTATGATGAATTCGTTCCGCCAGAACTCGTCCGCAAAGGCTTCGCCCTCGGAGTACTCGACATCGAGGAAATGAAACAGCGGGTACTTGGACGCTTTGGGTGGAGATAGCAGCGAACAAATAACATGTTACTTTTCCCCTCTAAAACAGTATAATAACCACATTCTTGTACGCATCTTGGAATGCGACAGTTCCACCCTTTTTCACCACAATTAATCAGGAAAACGAATGAAGAAATCTTCACCCGTGGTTATCGCCTCGTCACTCCTTGTAGTCCTCCTTGCGATCAATGCCATACTGCTTGCGACACGCAAGCCGACAACAACCCATGACGGTGTTTCGGGCAACGCAACAACGCCGTCAGTGGAGACGAACGCAGCAGCCAACGCATCAGCGCCAGCAGGCACTCCTTCTCCAATAACGACTCAACCCTTCACTGTCGAAGGCACGGCGGTTGACAGACAGGACAACTCCATCGAAATCACCTTTTCGGGTATTTCCGGAGACATAGTCACTCCCGAAGGTTATCCCGGCATCTCCGTTTCGCCCACGGTTGCTGGCAAGATCGAACTAAAACAGTGGACTAAATACAATGGCAGGAGGGTGCTCAACATCGAGGGCGCCTTTCAACCAGAGGTCACGTACAGCGTGCGAATCCCCGCAGGGCTTACCGATTCCGCGAGCAACAAGCTCAGTCGCGCGGTGGCACTCTCGGTGCGCATTCCACCCAAGCCCACGGAGATCGATTTCCATCTTTCCGGCCTCTACATGCAAAGCAAGGGTGCCAGGAAAATCCCCATTCGACTCACCAATGCGTCGAGGGTCGAGTTCACGCTTCAAAAGCACTATGACAACAATCTGAATGTCTCATTCCACCCCTGGTACTGTTACGGCGAGAACTCCCACTGGGATTCCGAGATGCTTGTCGATGTCGCAAGCATGCAAAAGACATTCAACATCCCGCGCAACAAGCAAGTCGATGCAACAATCGACCTGCGGGAACTCTTCGGCGACATCCCATGCGGCATATACAGACTTCTCGCCAAGCCAAAGGGTGCCGACAACCACTGGTATTCCGCAAGCACATGGTTCGCGATTTCCGATATTGCGGTCCAAGCCGTCATCGATGCAAACGGGCGCAAGGCTTCAGTCTTTGCGCGCACGATTTCCGATGACACTCCTGTGGCCAATGCCGATGTCCGCATTTTCAGCACCAAGAACCAAGTCATCGCAGAAGGCAGGACAGACGCCAATGGCTGCGCCATGCTCAGGTTCATGCCGAAGTACAACCTTTCCGTCGATGAGCCGAAGAGCGTAATTGTCGCTACCGATACGGACATGACCTTCGAAATGCTATCCGACGGATATCGGTCCGACAGCAACCTGCATCCAAAGCTTGCGAACGCGCGCACGTACGCCAACCACCCCGAAGCACTCATGTTCGCGGAGCGCGGCATATACCGTCCAGGCGAAACGATCTTCGCCTCGACATTCGTCCGCAAGATCGAAGCCGGCGCCACGCGCGCCGTGTCAGGCTCGCCAATCGTGTTCGTCCTGTGCGATCCGATGGACAATGAAGTCGGGCGCGTGGCGGCGACTACCGATGCGCATGGCTTCGCCGAGGCGTCTTTCAAACTAGGCCAGGACGCAAAGACCGGCAGTTATTCGATAATTTGCCGTCCAGCCGACCAAGTCCAATGGGGAAGAACCAAAGTCCTTGTGAGCGCTTTCGTTCCGGACCGCATCAAGGCTGCGCTAAAATCCGACATAGCCCCTAGAACCGCGGTTTCCCCCGATGACGCCATCAAGTACACGACCTCGGCAAACTACTATTTCGGCACGCCTGTCGAAAGTTTCGACTTTGATTTTTCCGCCGTGTTGGAGCCGATGCCCACCCTTCCCGAGCACATGAAGGGCTGGAAGATTGGTGAAAGCGCCAACACCCGCCTTGAAATCGATAGGTCCACGGGCAAGGGATCGAACCAGATGGAAATCGAAATCGGCGGCCTGGACAGATTCGTCGGCAAAGCCTTTTCGCCGCAACTAATCAAGGCATGGAATGACGTATCTGAAATCGGCGGACGCGCCGTGACGGCATTTGGCCCGAGCATTCCATTTCACCCTACCCCGTCATACATCGGGCTGCGCCATGTCGATGGCGGGCAAGGTGGCGACGTTGTCGAGCTTGCGCTAGTCCCGGCAATAGCGGGCGATGCCGTGAAACCGCTTCCCGTCAACGTCGCGCTCGTGCGCAAGGAATGGGAGTTCGAGTTCTATGAGGACAGAAACAAGACACGCCGCCGCTGGGTCGAGAAATCAATCGACATCCCGACTTTCAACCGTGAGCTAACCGCTACTGGCGACATCGCGAAACTTTCGCTGAATGATCTGCCATTCGGCCGCTACGAACTTGTCGCGACAGCCCAGGACCGCAAGAACAGGCTTGAGTTCTGGCATGATGCCGGCGAAGGAGGAATCCGTTCCGGCGACCCGAATGTCGTCGAGTTCAAGCTCGACGCCGAATCCTACAAGCCGGGCGATGTCGCCCGGATCACGTTCGAGTCGATTGGCGCCGGCGAAGCATTCATCGTCTGCGGCGAAAGCGCAATTGACGCCAACACATCCTTCAAGGTCAAGGCGGGGACAAACGCATTCGACTTCCAAGTCCCGCCATCGATCGTCGGCAATGCGTATCACTTCGGCGTGACAATCGTCTCCCGCGATATCAACAACATCCTGCAGCGTCAATTCGGCCTGCTGTCGCTCGCCATCGACCAATCGCGGTTCGGAATGTCGGTTGCCCTTGACGCGCCGGAAAAGACCGAACCCAAATCGGAAATCGAGGTCAAAGTCCATCTTCGCGATAGCAATGGGGCGCCCGTGTCCGGACTCGTCCGCCTCTACGCCGTCGATGAGGGCATACTCTCCCTTACGAAATACGCGACTCCCGATCCCCTCGCCTTCTTCCATTGCGGGCGTTTTTGCGAGTTCAAGTTCTTCGACCTCTACGACGATATCATACCGGAACTGGCAATCACTCCCGACCGGCAAATCGGCGGCGACGCATTCATCTCGGCGGCCAACCGTTCGAAGATTGACAACATGGAATCGGCCGTAGTCGTTTCAGCCCCAATCGAAGTCGGCGATACCGGCGATGCCGCCATCACGCTCAAGCTTCCCAACCACACGGGCGAACTCCGCATAATGGCAGTCGCCGCTGGCGAGAGGCTCCTAGGTTCTGCCCAACGCCCGCTCGTCATGCGGGATGTCGCAACCGCCACGGCTTCCGCGCCTCGAGCCGTCGCCCCCGATGACGAATTCGACGTTACATGCAAGCTCTTCAACCATGAGTGCGAAGACGGACGTTTCGCCTTCGCCCTTTCCCTTCCCGATGGTATCGCGCCCGCCTACGATGCCGCGAAACTTTCCTGGAGCGGCAATCTCCAGCGTGGCTCATCCTCGAACATCGTTGTGAGGATGCGCGCCGGCGATGCCTCCACCTTCCGCAATCTCTCCATCACCAATACGCTTGCGATCGACGGGCACTCGTTCCTCGGCGAGACATACGTGACAATCCGTCCTCTTAATCCGCCGATGACAGCCTCAAAGACAATCAGGATCAATCCATCCGAAGAGATTGCCATCAACTCAAACCCCGACGACTGGCAGGGCGACACGGCTTCGACAATCGAAGTCCTTGCGCATCCCGCCACCGGCTTGCGCGATGCCGCCACATGGCTCAACGGCTATCCATACGGATGCCTCGAGCAAACCACATCGTCAGTATTCCCCCTCCTTGCAGCGGACAGTCTGGCCAAGGCCGGATTGATCGACCCGGAAATCGCGCAAACCGCAAAAGAAAAGATCGCCGCGGGAATCGTGCGCATCAAGTCGATGCAACTTGCCGATGGCAGTTTCGCGATGTGGCCAGGCGCCGACTACAGCGCCGACGGCTACGTCGTCCTCTACGCTGCGCACTTCCTGATCGAAGCGCATCGCCATGGATTCTCGCCAAATGGCATTGACGGATCCGTGGCCAACTACATCAGGAAGACCTTCATCGACAGCACTGTCAACCATGCGGATTCCGGAAACAGCGATGTCGCCGACACTTTCCTCGCGGACTTCGAACAAGCATACGCCGCATATCTGCTAGTCCTTGCGGGCAAGGGCGAAAACGTTGTCGCCACGCTTAGGAATCTCATGATCGGCGAAGGCGACAACCTGAGCTGCTACAAGGTTCTCGCCGCGACCGCCCTCGCAAAGGCGGGATACGCGGGAGAAGCCGCTGCCGTCCTTCGTACGCTCGTGAATTCCGATGACATGCCGATCAGCGACTTGCCGCGTGGCTGCCATCTTTCGTACATGGATCAGACTTCCATCATGGGTCTCATCCTCAATGCGACAATGGAAGTGCTCCCCGACCCAGCGACCGCGACCCGTCTTGCAGGCTACATCGCATCGCGCCAGCGTGCCGACGACTCGGCATGGGGAACGCCTCACGCAAACGCCTGGGCCATGCTCGGACTCGCCCGCTACTGCGCCATCTGCAAGCCTGGCGATGTTGACTTCGCAATCAAGGCGAATGGGCGGGAATCACAGCGCATAACCCTGCCTGCGACTGGCGACAAGCATTCCTTCGCCGCGCAACTCGGCAATGGAGGCACCGTTCTCCATAACTACGGACAGGCGCCGATTTTCGCCGTGCTGCGCACGCGCGGCATTCCGCGCAATCCTCCTGCGACTGGCGGCAACGTTAAGATAAAGCGCGAAATATTCGACGAAGGCGGCAAACTTGTCAGCGGGACAGTCGCGCACGGCGATCTGCTCGAGGTCCGCATTTCAATCGAGAATGAAATGGAACTCGACGAGGCGATCCTCTGCGACATCCTGCCCGGTGGTTTGGAAATCGAAGACGAACGTCTCGCGACACGGGCGAACGCCATGACTCGTTCCGATAAGTCGAAGATGGACGGCATCCATGCCGCCTGCATCGAACGCGGCGACGACCGGTTCCTGCTCTTTGCGGATATCGAGCCTGGCAAGCACTCGGTATCATACCGCGTCCGCGCCGTCACTCCCGGCCGCTACACCACGGCGCCAGTCCGAATCGAGTGCATGTACAATCCCGATATCACGGGTACATTCTACGATGGCATGGATATCGCTGTTGAACGATAACCATCGCGCGAGGCGCCGTCCGCCTATTGTTTCATTTCCGCATTCGTTGCGAAATCGCAACCGTACAAATCAAGCATGATCAAAAAGAAAGTTCTCATCCCATGACAAAGCGTTTCGTTGTTTCCGCCGCATTGGCCGCGGCCGCTGTCATTCCAGTGTTCGCGACCGAGACTGAACACACGCAGTTCAAACTGTTCCGCGCGCCTGGCCCCGTGACGATCGACGGCAAGTTCGACGACTGGGACCTCACCGGCTCGATGCTGATCTGCTCGGATGTCGAGAACTACCGCGACCAGTATGCGTCGTGGCAGTGCGCGATGTACGATGACGACAACCTCTACCTCCTCTCCCGCTGGATTGATCCGACACCGCTCAACAATCCCGGCATCGTTGGAGCGGACATGGGGTTCCAGGGCGACTGCCTCCAGGTCCGTGTCATCGTTGACTCCACGGGCGAAGCGAAGGAACGCGAGTCGAAGACCGAAAAACTCTGCCACATCGACGCCTGGCGCGGGCGCGACGGGCGCGATGTCGTCTCTGCCGGCTGCGGCCGCAATTTCAAGCAGCCTGGCTACAAGAACATGCTCGAACTCGGCGCGAAGCAGGCCTTCGCCGTGAATGCCGACAATTCCGGCTACACCCAGGAACTTTCGATTCCATGGAAACTTCTTTCCCCCGATGAAGGATACCGTCCGACAATGGGCGACACGCTTCTCATGACCTACGAACCGAACTTCGGCACGTCATCGAAACTCCGTATTTCGACGAAAGACCTGTTCCGTCCGAATGTCACCCCGGACCGCGTCTTCGCCTTCCGCGCATTCACGTCTTGGGGCTTCGTGAAACTCCTTGGCGAAAGCGACCGCACTCCAATGCCCGTCCGACTTGCCGACGGCCGCACATTCCCGGTGAAGCTGAATGATGAGGGCGTTCCAGAAGTCGATTGGAATGGCCTCTACGTCGAAAATGAAATCGAAGGATTCAAGCCGATTTCATTCGAGATGCCCGAAGATGGCTTTGTGTCGCTCGTGATCCGCGACTCGAATGGCTATGTCGTGCGCAACCTCCTGAACGCCGAGTTCATGACCAAGGGCACCCATGAGATTCCGTGGGACGGTCTTACGACAACCAGCGGCAAAACCTACGGCGAACCCGTCGCCGCTGGCGAATACACCTGGGAGGCCATCTGGCGCAAGGCCCTCGACCTTAAGCTTGTCGGCTGGGCCGCGAACGCCGGTTCTTCGCCCTTCAACAGCCCAGGCGGCAACTGGGGCGGCGATCAGGGCAATCCGAATGCGGTGGACTGCGATTCAAAGCGCGTATTCCTTGGCTGGACAGGCTCGGAAGCGGGGCGCGCAGTTGTCTGCGTGAACTACGATGGCAAGGTCCAGTGGCGTCACAAGCGCGGCGGTTTCGGCGGCGCTTCGCTTCTCGCAGTCAATGGCGCAGTGTTGTTCGTTTACGATGCCGGACAGGAAAACGCCATCTATCGTCTCGACTCAATGAAGGGCGAATACGTTAATTTCGAAGGTCGCGACACGGCGGTTCTGCCGCTTGACCCAATTCTCGAGCCGTATGCGCCGGAGGTCGATGGCGAACGCGCGAAAGTCGAATTGAGCGGGATGACCGCTATCGGCGGAAAGCTGTTCCTCAGTGTCGGTCCCAGCAAGGCTCGCTGGCATTCCGAGCAACCGTCCGCGGATGTCGTCATAGCGCTCGACGCTGCGACAGGCGACAAGGTCGGCGAGTTACGCGTGAAGAATCCGCTCGATATCAAGGCTGGCGCCGATGGCAGGCTGTACCTCCTTGCCGATGGCGTGGTGAGCGTTGTCGATCCGGCCACGCTCTCCATGGCCAAGGTCGTCGATGGCCTCGGCGAAGAAGCGCGCTCAGTCGCAGCCGATGCCGATGGCAACGTCTATGTGGGTTGCGGCGCACCATCGAAACAGATCAAGGTCTTCGGCGCTGATGGCAAGCAGACACGTTCAATCGGCCGCGAGGGTGGCCGCGCATTGGTTGGCAAGTGGCAGAAGGACGGCTTCCATGCGCTCGCCGGGATGCGGATCGATGGCAAGGGGCGTCTCTGGGTCGCCGAGTGCGACGACAAGCCACGCCGCTTCACGATGTGGGATGCGGCTTCCGGCGAATTGCTCCGTGAATTCTTCGGTCCTACCCACTATGGCGCAGGCGGCGGAGCCATTTGTCCGTCCGACCCATACACTATGGTCGGCCTAAACTGCGAGTGGAAGATTGATCCCGAGACTGGACGTGACGAGTGCGTTGCAGTCATCTCCCGCGGCGCATGGGGATCGGCGCGCTTTGGCGAAAGCCCAGACGGACGCGTCTATCTCGCCGTCGGTGGTGGCCGCGCCGGGAAATCCGTTGAAATCTACGAGCGCCTCGACGCAGGCGAATGGGTGCTTCGCACCATTATCGGGCGGCCCACGGGCGAAGTCGCAAACGCAAACACGCCTCCAAAGGGCCTGCGTGTCTGGGCCGACCGCAACGGCGACCAGAAGGAACAGCCAGAGGAGGTCCAGGAAAAGCTCATTGGCGACATCGCGGGATGGATCGATGGCTGGTACATGCCTATGAACCAGAATCTCACCTTCGGCGGCGGCAACTACATCATCGCCGTCACGGGATGGACGGAGTGCGGCGCACCCGAATACGACATCGAGAAGCTCCAGCGCCTGCCAGACAGCGCAGTCGCCGCATCCGCATACCGCGGCGGCATGGGCGCCCAGCGCTGCATCATTTCCCAGGATGGGCGCTACGTGATCTACAATGCCCGCTATGGCGTCGATAACAGCGACATGCCATGCTTCGAGATTCCGTCTGGACGCAAGGTCGCGGCCTATCCGAGCAACTATGTCGGTGTGCATGGAGGCCACCGTGCGCCGCCCGCCGTGCAGGGCATGATCCGCGCGGCATACGACTATGTCGGCACGATCACCATGCCGGCGCCGCTTGGCAACATCTTCTTCATCGGCACCGACAAGGGCGAATGGCACATCATCAACGATGCGGGATACTACATCGGCAAACTCTTCGAGGGCGACCCGATGAAGATCCGTTGGCCAGACGAAGCAGTCCCTGGCGCGAACATGAACACCGTGCCACCAGGCATGGGCGCCGAGGACTTCGGCGGTTCGGTAATCCAGGCCGACGACGGCTCCATCTACGTACAGGCCGGCAAGACGGCCTTCATCGACATGAAGCTCACCGGCCTCGAAACCTACCGGCTGCTTGGCGGCGGAGAAATCGCCTTCACCGATGAAGATGTCCAAACGGCGCAGGGTTTCAAGGTGAAATACCTCAGTGCCGTCGAGTCGTCGAAGATTTGCACCGTGCGCCAACGCGAAGTCGAGTTCACGGGAAATCCCGACAAGGACTTTGGCGAACCAGCCGTGAAATTCGGCGAGCGCGATTCGCTCCGCGGCTGGATCGCGTATGGCGCCGACAAGCTGTACCTCGCCTGGCGCGCCGATGACAAGACAGCATGGGTCAATGGAGCGACCGGATTCGAAAACCTCTATGCGATGGGCGACACGGTGGACTTCCAGCTTGCGACCGATCCCACGGCTGAACGCAAGCGCGGCGAGGCCGGCAAGGGCGATTTGCGCCTCTCGATCGGCAACTGGCGCGGAGTTGACACCGCGGTCCTGTACCGCAAGGTTTCCGATGAAAAGTCACCGATGACCTTCACGTCCGGCGTGTGGCGCGACGGCTACAAGATGGACTATGTGAAGATTGTCTCCAATGCCGAAATCACCCATTCGATCTACGGCAAGGGATCGGGATACATCGTCGAAGCCGCGATTCCTCTCGCCGCCCTTGGGTTGGAGCCCAAAGCCGGCCTGAGCCTGAAGGGCGACTTCGGCTTCACCTTCGGCGATGCCGCCGGGACAGATACGAACCTCCGCATCCACTGGGCAAACAAGGCGACGGGCATCGTCGCCGACGAAGTCGCCGAGCTGATGATGCAGCCCGCGCTTTGGGGAACCATCGACTTCGAGTAGGCATCCCTCTCGCCTAACGGCTTGAGTGGTATGCTTTCTGCTTTACGCACATCGATGAAAGCTTTTGCAAAATCGATGTGCGTTTTTTGTTTGATCGGGCTTCTTGCCACGCTTGCGAACGCAGGGGAATGGGCGGCTCGCGCCCACCAGATGAATCGTCGCGAGATATCATCGGACGAAGCGAAAAGCGCCTCCGCCGGCGAAGAGGTCGATCGCCGCAACAAACTCTGCATGCGCCGTATCAAGCCCGCGATGAAGGGGCCAGACTGGGATGCCGATCCGACTGGCATACCGTATGCGCTGTATCAGATCAACAAGCGTACGGAATTGCCAGTCCATATCGACAACGAAGGGCTTGATGTAGCCTCGGGCGAACTTTTCGAGGAGACGATTCTTTATTTGACAGCCCATTCCCGCTGGGCGTTCAATGCCGCCGAAATGGAGAATCTCTCGCGTTGGCTTACGCGCGGCGGTACCTTGCTGCTCGACGACTGCTATCTCCGCGGCAGCGGTTTCACGGAATCGAAAAACACCGAGGTCGCCAAAATCATGCCAGGCATTGAGGGCCCCATCTTCGCATTCGACGATACGCCCGTCGGTCACGACATGTTCAGCCTGCTCTATGCCAGCGCACCACGTCCGGAAACCATCCGCGAACGCCATGTGTGGGAATACTTCATGTACGACGATCGTCCGATGGTCTTCTTCACTATGAACGACGATGGATGCGCATGGGAGGTTTCGACTCCCCCGACGGCCTCCAATCCAATCGGCGAAGGCATCGGCCACGGTGGCGACAACACCTTCCGGGAACTGTCCTACCAGTGGCTCACAAGTTGGTTCCTCTATGCCATGTGCCATTGACGGGGCGCCAAAGCAATGAGCGAAAAGAAATCCCTGGGAAAGAAGATCGCAAGGGCGACGCTGCTCATAGCCTTCGCCAACCTGCTTTTCAAACTCGCCGGTCTCATCCAGGCCAAGGTGATGGGCCACTGCCTTTCGGCGGGTGATTTCGACGTAATGTATTCCTTCGCATTCCAGAACTGCATTTTCGGGCTGTTCTTGATTGGCGAAGAAGGATTGGCGCCCGCATTCATGCCGACATTCATGGAAGAAATCGACAAGGATGAGCGAGGCGGCTGGCATTTCGCGAATTCCGTACTGTCGCTGCAGGCGGTGATACTTGTCGCCGTGGTCGCGCTGCTGATGTTCTTCCCGGACATCGTTGTGCGCATCTGGACGGACTGGACGCCCGAAGCCGATCCAGAACGCTTCCGTCTTGGCGCATTCAGCATTCGTTGGCAGGCTCCCGCATTGATAGGCCTTTCGCTCGGCACCACTTCATACGTGCTTCTCAACGCCCACAAGCGCTTTTTCCTTGCGGCGTTCGGAGATGCAGTCTGGAAGTTCACGGTCGTCGCGGCGCTGCTAGGTGGGTGCGTCTTCCTCGGCGGCGATGCCGGGAAGATGCTGCTTGTGGGGCTTGTCGCCGGCGCGACGCTGAAGTTCGCCACCCACCTTGTCGGCCTACGTGACAAGCTTCACCACATGCGTCCAAGCTTCGACTGGACCAGCCCGGCGATGAAGAAGCTCTACCTGCTCGCGCTTCCCCTGCTTGCTGGAATCGTCTTCGCGAAATTCCGCGACGCCTTCAACAACGTTTACATCCTCAGCAAGGTCAAGGGCATCGATGGCCTCATGCAGGCGAACTCCGTGGGGCGCATGCTCCAGGGGACAATCCATACGCTTGTGCCACTCACGCTTTCGACCGCGGTGTTCCCCTTCCTCTGCGAACTGGTCGATCAGAACGACCATGAAAAACTGGCGGAAGTTCTAACGCACGTTGGTCGCTTCCTGCTCGCGATTTTCATACCCTTCGTCGCTGTGCTAGCGGTTCTTGCGACTCCCCTCACCCACTTCATCTTCCATGGCGGGGAATTCACCGATCTTGCCGTGCGGCGCGCCGCTCTTTCCACGGCGCTCTACTCGCTCGTGCTTCCCGCTTCCGCAATCGAGGCGCTGGCGATGCGCGGCTTTTTCGCAAGCCGGCGGATGGTTGCGGTAACAGTCGCGGGGATCGTCTTTTCATCGATCAGCATGCTCGTGAGCTGGCTTGGCCTGCGCTTCGACGATGGCAACGGATGGATCGCTCTTGCCGCGATCGCCGGCGGCTTCTCGCTAACGCGCCTAATGAAATGCGTCGTGCTTGTAGGCCTGCTCCGCAAGAGCGCGCCGGTATTCCCGCCTCGCGAGACAATCGCATTCCTTTTCAAGGTCACGGTTGTGGCCGTTGCATCGTGCGCCATAGCCTATGCGGCTTCGCGCGCCTGTGCGTACCTGCCATTTGATTCCGCGCTTCTCGGCGGCCGGATCGACGATGCCGCGCGTCTCGCCTTCGGTGGAGGCTGCGGCGCGGTCACCGCCCTTGCAGGATGCTGGATATTGCGTATCCGCGAACCGTTCGAAATTGTCGGACTCGTCATCCGCAAGCGTAAACATTTTCAGAAAAAATAAATCAAATGAATCGAATGGATCGAATGCGCGCGCAATTCGCACGCTATTCGGCAAATGCCCGGAGAGGCCGGACAGACCGCCCGCTGTAGCGGCCGATGCTGTACCGGTAGAAATAGCCCGAACTGAAGTAGAGCTTCCACGCGTAGTAGGAATAGTCCGAATAAGGCGTAGAAGACCAGTAGTAGCCGTTCGAGCCGGCGTAGTAGAGGTAGGAGCCGCTGCCGTAGCCGGCAGCGGGAAGGAAGATGCTCTTTGAGGCGTACGCCCCCTTGCCCGTTACAAGACGCCCCGAAACGCCGTTGCTTGTCATCCATGCCGTTGTACAGTTGCTGATGAGCGCGGACCACTCCGCATCCGTCGGCATCCGCCACGGCGCGCCGAGGTGCGCCGTGGCGGCGTCGTGCGCGGCGACGAGATTGCCCAATGCGTCGATCCAGCCCTCGGATTGCAACTGCGAATTGTTCTTGCCGTACGTGGGACAATTGCCGGAACCGAAACTGAATGACGCCCCGTCCGCTACCGACACCCAGCCGTTGTTGCCGGCGTTTCGCTTGTACCCCACCGTGTCGCCCCACCAGAAGTAGTACCCGTATTTCTCGGGTTTCGTGGCGCCGACGTTGCACTCCGCCCAGTAGGGACCGTTTTCCCAAAGTTGCACGCCGCCGAGACCGCCATTAACCCACACCGCGTACAGCATGACCGTCCCGCCCGCGATAGCCGTGAGGTTCGAGACTGTCTGGCCGTCCGTATAAACAACGGATCCCGTTGCGCACGTCGCCCAGCCGCCAAACGTGTAGCCCGTGCGGGTGAAGGCGTTGGCGGTCAGCGCCTTCGATGCACCGTAGGTGAAGGCCTCGTCCGCCATCGTACCGGCACCGCCATTCGCGTTGAAGGCAACCGTGTAGCTCGCGGAAGGATCCTCGGCAAATCCTCGGAGAGGCCGGACAGACTGCCCGTAGTAGCGGTCGTAGTAGTAGTACCGGCCGAAACCGCCCGAACCGAAGTCGAGCTCCCACGCGAGGTAGGAACTGTCCGAATACGGCGTAGAAGACCAGTAGAGGCCGTACGAGCCGGTATTGTTGAGGTAGGAGCCGTAGCCGTTGCCGGCAGCGGGAAGGAAGATGCTCTTTGAGGCGTACGCCCCCTTGCCCGTTACAAGACGCCCCGAAACGCCGTTGCTTGTCATCCATGTCGTTGTGCAGTTGCTGATGAGCGCGGACCCCTCCGCACCCGTCGGCATCCGCCACGGCGCGCCGAGGTGCGCCGTGGCGGCGTCGTGCGCGGCGACGAGATTGCCCGATGCGTCGATCCAGACCGCGGATTGCAACTGCGAATTGTTCTTGCCGTACGTGGGACAATTGCCGGAACCGAAACTGAATGACGCCCCGTTCGCAACCGACACCCAGCCATTATTGTCGGCATTGCGCCTGTACCCCACCGTGTCGCCCCACCAGAAGTAGTAGCCGTATTCCTCCGGCTTGCTTGCGCCGACGTTGCACTCCGCCCAGTACGGGCCGTTCTCCCAGAGCTGTACGCCGCCCAGCGGCCCGACATCGACCGTCAGCGCGACGTCGTCGATCTTCACATTCGGAACGTCCGCGCACGCAGTGCCAATCGCGACCGCCGCCACGACCGCCGCCGCAAATGTTTTCAATCCATGTCGAATGCTCATCCGTAGATTCCTTTCAAGTTTCAGGAAAAGGAGATTATACAACATGGGGAAAGGGGAATGGAAAAATGAAAATTGAAAATTGATGCTGGGGGCGGCGGATTGGTAAGAGGTAAAAGGTAATAGGCAAAAGGTAAAAGGTTTGGGAAGATAACAGATAACAGATGTCGCTGGGGGCTGTGCCCCAAAGACCCCTGCGCTTTGTGACCGTGCGGGACGCGCGGTCCCCCGGATGTCGCGGTCTGACCCCGTTTTTGCATGTCGAGGTAATCGAGTTGTCCGACATGATCGACACGAGCGATTTCGCCATGGTTGCGCCGCGCCCGACACTGGCGGCAACCGTGCCGCGTGCGTTGCGATGTCCGTCCCCATAGCCAACCTGTTTTTATTTACCACCAATAATCAGTTTTGCTACATTTTATCCATCGGAGTTACACATGAAGTCAATAGCATCGGTTGCCATCGTTGTCCTCATATCACTTTCCACTTTCGCCGCGCAAGACGAGGCGCTGAAACTGGCGCAGGCGCGAACCGAGGACGTGCGCCGACTGCACCGCGCGGCTATCGCCGAGATACAGGACGTCCGCACACTCGCCCGCTACCTGAAGGACTGGGGCGGTCCCGACCGAGACCCCGAAGCAGATACGCTCATGGTCGAGGCCGAAGGGCTTTATGGCATCGTCCGCGCCGCCGACCATGCAAGCCAGGGCCTCCAGGCACTGCGCGACGCGACAAACTACGAAGCGCGGCGCACCGCCCGGGAAGCCGCGAAAGCCGCCGGTGGCGACGCCGACGCAATCGCAGCCGCCGAAACCACCGCCGGAGCCGATATCCCGACGACAGATTCCGAATATCTCTCGCTGCTGGATGCGGCGCGCCGTTATGCGGCAATCGAAGTCACCAGCCTTTACGGTCGCGCAGGCGCCTTGAAGACGATCCTCATCGGAGAAGTGCGCGCGAAAGCGCGCGAGGCTCGTCCGTTCGAGATTGTTTCCGAAGCGATGCCGTGGGTTGACGATCCAATCCGCGAAGCCAACCGCAACGCAGGGTTGCAGTACGGATGGTCGATGGATGAAGAGTTCTTTGCGATGTCGCCATCAGACCAGGATGCCATGGCCGCGAAGGCCGCGTCGATCGGCGCTCGCTTCGTCGAAGTCGATTGGTCGGCCGCTTGCGACTGGGGCGAAATGGAGCCAGAGCCTGGCGTCTATGACTTCAGCGGACTCGATCATGCGGTCGCCCTTCTTTCCGAGCATGGACTCCACATCGTTCCGCGTCTGCGCACCTTCACAGGCAAGCCGCCAGAATGGTTCCTCGAAGGACACAAGAACAAATGCAGGCTGGAGGTACCGAATCGCGAACGCGATGGTAGCATCTCCATCAAGCCCACCGGCATCAACCTCCTCGATCCCACGACAAACGATGCTTTCATCAAATTTCTAACGGCATACGCCGAGCATCTGCGCAGCATTGCCGATGGCCTGGTCGATGCGATTTCCATCGACAACCGCGTCGAAACCGAAGCAGTGCCAGACATCTCGCCCGCAATGAACGAAGCCTGGCAAGCGGTGGGGAACAATGGCGTATGGACACCGCCAGAAGAAATACCGCTCGACACGCCCGAAAACGCGACTGCGCACATTTCTGCCGAATCCTTCCGAGAATACGTCTTGACATACTCGCTCGCCATGATGCGTGACGCCCTGAAGAAGGGCTGGCCAGAAGTCAATGTGCAGATACCTGTCGCAAGCGACGACTTCCACCGCATGATCGACGGCCACACTGGTCTCTCCCGCGACTTTGCGCAAATCTCCATGCTTGCGGATGTCGCGAGCACGGCGACCGACAGCCCGGCCGGTTTCGCGCTTCTACACTCACTCGCTTTCGGCCGCACCGTCTGGAGCCACATGATCCATTCAGGTTGCGGAATGTGCGGCTCAACCGCCGCATCGCACGTGCCGTTCTACGACACCGTCCACATTGTCCACGGCAACCAAGGACGTTCTACGCGCTCGCACTTCCCCGACTCCTGGTTCCGCTATCAGGACCACCAGCTCGGCGACAGCGGAATCGGCAACCACTGGATCGCCCCGCTCCGCATGGCGCAAATCGCGCCCACGATCCTCAACACCCGCCCTGTCTATGCCGATGTCGCAGTGTACTGGAGCCAGGGCAGTCTCCGCCGCGACCGCAAGTCAACCTACAAGAGCGCGATGGCATGGGGCCACCTCCTCCAGCGCATCCAAGTCCCGTACGATTATGTCGCCAACGATCGCCTCGGCGATCTGCTGCGGCATCACAAGGTTCTCATCCTCCCGAACTGCCAGTCGATGTCGGACTCCGAATGCGACACCATCCGCGATTGGGTCCGCGCGGGTGGCATCCTTCTCGCCTTTGGTGTACCAGGGCGCTTTGCATCCGATGGCACGGAGCGCGATGCTCTTCCGCTCGCGGATGTCTTCGGGGCCGACATCGCGACGATGTGCCAGCCTGGCCCGGTCACTCCCGACAAGCTTGATACCACCCACCCCGAAGGCTGCTTCCAAGGCGGCAATCTCCCGCCCCGTCCGTACAAGTTCGAAACGAATCTCGCCGCGGTTCTCGCGCCACGCGATGATGTCGAAGCCCGCGCATGGTACGATGGCGCACACCGCGAACCCGCGATTGTCGAGCACCGTTTCGGCGATGGCGAAGCACTCTTCTGCGGCTTCCCGCTCGGTTTCGAATACTGGGAAAGCGCACCATACGAACTCGCGCTTGGAATGACGCACCACCGCAATCCAAACCACAACGCCGAGCAGAAGCGCTACGAGGCATGGGTGCTGGCCGAGCTTTCAAGGCGCGGCATAGTGCGGCCCGCAGTCCTTTCCAGCGGACGCTACCTGCGTGCGCAGCGCGGCGACGATCCCGACTGGTACCACGTTTACCGCAACGGACCAAACTACCAGGAATACATGTTCGAGGACGAGACACCAGTGCGCGCGTCGTACGCATTCCCACGCTGCCGCGATGGCATCGACGCCACATACGTTGGCATCGCGAACACCGAGATCAACTACATGTGGGAACGCGGGTACTTCATCTCGACCCTCGCCGGAGCGTACATAACGGCGGATGTCGCGGTATCGACGACTCCCGCAGCGGATGCGGGACTCGTTGTAGATGCGCGACTCGGCGTGCCTGTTCCCTTCCAAGTCCTAACGGGGCACGGTCCGGCCGAAAGCGCTCCGGCGGAACCGACCCGCCTGCGCTTCACCGCATGGATCCCGGCCGCGCAGTCCGCGGCATTCGCGGTAACGGCTTCTTCGTCCATCCGGCTCTTCGGCGAAGGAGCGCAGGCTGGCGACACGCCAGAGACAGTCCGCGAACGTGTCATGGCCGACATAAAAAACGGCGCGCCGCTTTCCGAGGGCGTGACACTCGTGCATGAAGACGAACTGAAATCAGCAATCGCCGCCCTCGGCGAAAAGGACTCTGTCCTAATCGGCTGCGGCGACCGCCGCTTCCTCCCCGCAGCGAAGCGCCTTGCCACGCGCCTCGGCGAAGAACTCGGCATTGAATCACAGATCACGATGGCCGGAGCGCGCGTCAGGAATTGCAGGGACGACTACATGGATGGATATGGTTGGACGGACTATGGCGCCGCACCAGTACGCGCCGATATCCTAATCGGCAACGCGCAGGACAATGGACTGATGTTCGACTTCCTCACCCTCAAGGGAGACTGCCGCTGGCTGCCGCTTGAAATCAACCAGGACTTTCCCGGACCGGGGCGCGCGATTGTCGCATTGCCCCTTCCCTGCACATCGCGGTCCAGCGGACGCACCAACGCAAGGCTCGATGGATATCGTCCGATCGTACTCGGCGCAAGCCATCCCGCCGATGCAATCAGCGCCGTCGCGGCCCTGCCGCTGAAGTAGGGACGGCGTTCCGCAATCTCCTCCGCGCGGGACTCGCGGTCCACCAATCGCACCAAGCGGTTTAAACACAACATGCTTCTTCTGCAGGCAGCGCCATTTCGTCTTCCATGCGCGAGAGTAAGTAGGTATAATTTACTGCCAATCGAGAGAACTATTTGCCCAATCACCATGGAAGATCCAACCTTTCAAGCCGCGGTCGAGGCTCTCGGCCAGAAAGACGCCCGATACGATACGGAGGCATACTATTTCCTCCGTGAAGCGCTTGAACACACTCTGAAAACCCTCTCGGAAAAGGAGGGAAAGCCCATACATCGCCATGTGACCGGGCAGGAACTCCTCGATGGATTCCGAACACTCGCCCTCGATGAATTCGGACCTTTGACTTTCACCGTCCTCGATTCCTGGGGCCTGCACCGCACAGAGGATGTCGGAGAACTCGTCTTCAACCTTGTCGGCGCCGGCGTTTTTGGAAAGACACCGAAGGACAGCCGCGCAGATTTCGCGAACGGCTACGATTTCGAAACCGCCTTCCACGCGCCTTTCGAACCGGCGTCAGCATCAGATTGATCCTCCCACCCTTCACCCGGCACAACCATGGAAAACGGCATCATATTCGAACATGCGGCGGCGACATGGCTGCTGTGGCTCGCGCTGATCGCGGCGGTCGCCGTGACAGGCTGGTCGGCATGGAGCCATCTCCGCCGCGAACGCTCGTGGCCCTGGCTCCTCATCATCCGCCTCGTCTTCCTCGTGTTGCTCGGCTGGACGATGTCAATGCCTTCGCGGCGCGCCGCCATTACGGAAATGATCCGTCCACGCTTCCTGGTTCTCCTCGACACTTCGGCCAGCATGCAGCGCGGCACCGAAGACGGCCTCGCCGAATCAAACCGCTGGCAAAACGCGATGGCGCTCCTCGGCGACGACTGGCATAAATCCGTCTCCACAGGTTGCGACATCACCCTCACGGGCTTCGACGCTGGTCTCTCCGAAGCGGCCGCCATCGACAAGTTCCAGGATTTCGAACCCGAAGGCCAGTCAACCAAGCTCCGCGCCTCTCTCGACGCGCTTTTCGCGCGCCATCGAGGACAGGACATCGCAGGCGTCCTCCTCCTTTCCGACGGCATCGATACCTCCGAGCCCGACCACTCGTGGATTTCGGACCGCTCATGGCCCGCGCCAATCCACACCGCGATTCTCGGCGAAGTCGCAAAACAGGAACTGAAGGCCGATGTCCGCATCGAGGCGATCGACACGCCGCGCCGCGCGGTCGTTGGCTGGGACACGCGCCTTTCCGCCACGGTCGCCGGTGTCGCCCCCGATGGCGAGCCCTTCGTGGTGCGTCTCCTCCGCAACGGCGAACAAGTCGAGGAAGTGCCGGCGCAACTGCCCGCGGAAGGCGGCGAGCAGGAACTTTCGTTCAAGCTCCCACACTCCGAAATCGGCATCGAGACATGGCAGGTCGCAGTCCCGCCGCTCGAAGGCGAAGCGCAGACAAACGACAATGCGATGTCGGCGGTGGTCGAAGTCGTCGACGCCCGGAACCGTCTGCTCTACATCGAGGATGTCCCGCGCTGGGAAAGCAAGTACCTCAACCGCGAACTGCTCGCGAACAAGGACATTACGCCCCTCTCATTCATTCGCGGTCCAGGTGGAAAATTCATCTCGTACACACAGGCTGGCGGAGCTTCCCTCGACCTCACCGCGGAACAGCTGGCGCTCTACAAGATCGTCGTGCTGGGCGACCTCGATGCAGAAGCGCTCGGCCCCGACCGCGCGGAGGCGCTTCGCGGATTTGTCGAACGCGGCGGCGGACTGATCCTCCTCGGCGGTCCCAAGACGCTCGGATCGGGCGGCCTCGCAACGACCGCGCTTTCCGCCCTCATGCCGTTTACGCGGCCGACGACCTCCCCTGTCGAAGGCAAGTTCGACGCGCGCTGGAGCGCGGACGGACGCGGCCACCCCGCCCTCGCCGGCGCGGAGGAAGTTCCCGAATCCGTGCCGCCTGTGCTGTCGGTCTTTGGTGACGCCCATCTCGGCGACGCATCGATCTCGCTCGCGGAAGCAAACACACCATCCGGCTGGCAGCCGTTGATCGTGACGCGTCCGTACGGACAAGGCAAAGTCGTCGCGCTGCTCACCGATTCACTCTGGCGCTGGCACCTCGAACCCGGCACGCGCGAAGCATACTCGTTCCTTTGGAAGCGTCTCGTCGAATGGCTGTCGCCCGAAGCGTCCGACACCGACGGCAACGCGCTGGAACTCTTCAGCGCCGCGAGCAGAGTCGATGTCGGCGAAGAATTCGAAGTCACGGCGCGCGTGACAATGGCCGATGGAAGCAACCCGCCGCTTGGTCTCCGCGTGGCATGCGAAATGGAACTGCCCGACGGCCGCGATGTCCCGCTCACGATGGAGACCGCAGTCGTAAATGCGGCGGGCCGCGATTTCACAGGCTTCCGCGTGCGCTTCACCCCGCAGATCGAAGGTCCCTACCGTGCGGTCGCACGCGCAGAAATCGACGGCGTGGAAATCGAATCCGCCCCCCTGCTCTTCCAGGCGCGAGAAGCGGCGCGCGAAGATGCGCCTATTCCGCTCGACATCGAATGTCTGCATGCGCTCTCGCGCGCAAGCGGCGGTCGTAGCGGAACTCCGGACGAAATCGCGACATTCCTCCGCAGCACCCGCTTTGACTCCCGCCGCGAAACGCGCGTCGAATACGAATCCCTCTGGCAGAAGCCGCTTATCCTCTCGCTCCTGCTTCTTCTCCTGCTACTTGAATGGATCGCCCGCAAGATGCGCGGCCTGTCGTAAAATGCCAGTCGCAATGGACAACCTATAACCCTCCAGGAAACGCACTCATGAAACTTCTCGTTATCGGAAATGGCGGCCGCGAACACGCGATTGCATGGCGTCTGCACAAGGATGATCCTTCCGCCGAAATCTTCTGCGCACCAGGCAACGCGGGCACGGCGGCTCTTGGCACGAACCTTCCAATCACCGCGACAGACATCGACGCGATTGTCGCCTGGGCCGAAGAAAACAAGCCCGACATGACGGTTGTCGGTCCCGAAGCACCGCTTTGCATCGGACTCGTCGATGCCCTCAACGCGGCTGGTTTCGCCGCCTTTGGCCCTTGCAAGGCCGCCGCACAGATGGAAGGCAGCAAGGCGTTCTGCAAGGATGTGCTACTCGCCGCCGGCGTCCCGACCGCCCGCGCCGAAACATTCACCTCGCTCGATGCGGCGCTTGCGGGACTCGACCGGTTCTCGCTTCCCGTCGTCGTGAAGGCCGACGGCCTCGCCGCCGGCAAGGGCGTGATCATCGCCAAGACGCGCGCGGAGGCCGAAGCCGCGCTCCGCGACATGCTGGACGGACAGGTCTTCGGCGCTGCTGGCGCCACGGTGCTCATGGAGGAATTCCTCGATGGCGAAGAGGCCTCGATCCTCGCTCTCGTCGATGGCAAGGACTTCGTGCTGCTTCCTTCGGCGCAGGACCACAAGCGCGTCTTCGACCACGATGAAGGCCCGAACACCGGCGGAATGGGCGCGTACTCCCCTGCCCCGGTCGTAACACCCGAACTCGAAGAGCGAGTCCGACGCACCGTCATCGCCCCCACCCTTGCGGAACTCGCGAAGCGCGGCATCACCTACAAGGGCGTACTCTACGCCGGACTGATGATCACGAAGGATGGTCCGAAGGTGCTCGAGTACAACTGCCGCTTCGGCGACCCCGAGACCGAGGCCGTACTCCCGCGCCTGGCCGTACCGCTGCTTCCGCTTCTCAAGGCGTGCTGTGACGGCACGCTTGCGAAGACGCCATTCGGAGTGCGCGCTGAACCGTGCGTCACGATCGTGATGGCATCGAAGGGCTATCCCGGATCGTATCCGAAGGGACTGCCGATCACGGGCATTGCGGAGGCCGAAGCCGCGGAACAGGACGTCGTCGTGTTCCACGCGGGGACCGCGCTCAAGGATGGCCAGGTCGTCACATCCGGCGGACGCGTCATAAGCGTCACGGCGCTTGCGCCCAATCTCAGGCAAACCGTGGCGCGCGCATACCGCGCCTGCGACAAGATCAAGTTCGATGGTGCGCACCGCCGTTCCGACATCGCCGGCCGCGCCCTCGCGCGTCTGTCTTGATTGTTGGTGTGCTCCTTTTCGATATATGAGTTGTTGACATGTAATCCATACTTTATGGATAATAATTCCATACTCGAAAGGAGCGAGGCAACATGAATACGGCGGTACTTTGCGAACGTGGACAGGTCACGATCCCCAAGAAATTCAGGACACGGCTTGGGCTCCACCCAAGCATGGTCCTGACATTCCGCGTTTCAGGAGACGCCTTGATTGTTGAAAAACAAAAGAAGCGGAATCCGTTTGCAGAAGCGCGGGGTTGCCTTGAATCAAAGGCGCGCACAGACGATTTGGTCAAGGAAATGCGGGGTTGCTGATGACATACGCGATAGACAGCAACGTGTTATTGGATATTTTCCTTGATGACAAGGATTATGCCGATTCGGCTGTCGATACGCTTTTTGCCGCCGCGAACAAGGGCGATCTCATCGCATGCGACATCGTATGGGCAGAAACATCGTCGGCATTCCCCAACAAAAACATGTTCTTGGCAAAAATGTCCGATTTAGGAATCGTCTTCTCTCCGATGACCATCAGCGCCGCAATCAAAGCGGGTGCGCTTTGGAAGGCATCAAGGGTTAACGCATCGAAGACAAAGGGCAAGGGCCGACATCAGGTTATCCCGGATTTCCTCATCGGCGCCCATGCGCTTGAAGCTGCGGATGCGTTGATAACTCGCGATCGTGGTTTCCTCCGCGAGTATTTCAAGGAATTGACTGTTATCGATCCATCCAAGGGCGACAGACCCTGATCAAGGAGAACCAAATGGACAAACCGCTAGTTGGAATCGTAATGGGCAGCAAATCGGATTGGCCCGCGCTGCAGAAGGCCGTCGAAACGCTCAATGGCTTTGGAATCCCGCATGAGGTGCGCGTGATCTCTGCGCATCGTTCACCCGAAATCGCGGCCGAGTATTCGGCAACCGCCGAAAAGCGCGGGCTTAAGGTAATCATCGCCGCCGCCGGCGGTGCCGCCCACCTTGGCGGTGTTCTCGCCGCGCACACGATTCTCCCCGTTATCGGAGTGCCTGTCGCCGGAGGTTCGCTCAACGGACTCGATGCGCTTCTCGCGACGGTCCAGATGCCGTCCGGCATTCCAGTCGCGACAGTCGCGCTTGGATCCGCTGGCCCTGCCAACGCCGCCATTCTCGCCGCGCAAATGCTCGCGATTTCCAATCCCGAACTCAGCGAGAAGATTCGCGCTCACAAGGCGACGCTCCTCCGCAAGGTCGAAGCCGCCAATGCCGAACTCCAGGCCGAACTGTCTCGCTGACACGAGGACAATCCTACCTCTCCATCCATTGTTCCTTGTCCAGTTCCATCACGGCATCATGGTGTGTGGTCGGCCGTTATCCATCCACCACCGATCACTTCATCATTGGAATAGAGGACTGCGGCCTGTCCGGGGGCAACGGCGAATTGAGGTTCGTCGAAGTCGAGGCGGATCACACCGTCCGGCGTGAGTGAAAGCGTGGATGGAACGCCGGAATGGCGGTAGCGCAGACGGACGGAAAAACGCGAACCGCTCGCGGGCGCCTCGCCGGATATCCAGGAAGGATCGTCGAGCAGACACGAGGGAGAGAAAACCTCATCGCGCCTGCCGACCACGACTGTGTTATCCGCCGCGCGCAGTTCCTTCACATACATCTTCTCGCCAGTGGCTATGCCAAGGCCCTGGCGCTGACCAACGGTGCAACGCGCGATTCCGGGATGCGTTCCAATAACGCGCCCCGAAGTATCAACGACCGGTCCAGGGCGGAGGTCGGAAGAATTGAAGAGCATTCCTTCGTTGCCAGGCGCGATGAAATCCTGGCTTTCTTCGCGTTCCGCGAGATCCGCGAAACCGTTTGTCCGGGCCAACTCGGCGACATCCGCCTTGGTGAAGCTTGAAAGCGGGAACAGCACGCCACGCAACAAATCCTGTGTGAGACGCGAAAGGAAGTACGACTGATCCTTGGTCCGGTCCAGTCCGCGAAAGAGGCGGATTCGACCGCTACCGGGATCGTGTTCGAGGCGCGCATAATGGCCCGTGGCGAAACGGTCGAAAGCAATGCCCTGTTCGTGCGCCCGTTGTGGCAGCAGGCCGAACTTCATCGAGGCATTGCAACGCACGCACGGATTCGGAGTGAGCCCGGCGAGATAGGTCTCGCGGAAATAGCCGAGGACGCAGCGGTTGAAATCATCGGCGAGATCGACCACGTGGTGCCCGATTCCGAGACGGGCGCAAAGCCGCGCCGCATTGTCCACGGACTCATCCGATCCCGGCCCAAAGCAACCGCCATTCGACAATGGCATTGCGGAATCATGCGCGCTGGATTGTCCAAGGCGCATGGTGACGCCAACGACCTCGTGGCCTTCGCGGAGAAGAATCCACGAAGCCATTGCGGAATCGAGCCCGCCGCTCATGCCGACGGCGATTTTCAAGCGTCAAGCCCCCTCAAAAAAAACGGCGCGCCGGTTTTTTTATCACTTGGCAGCCTTGTTCTTCGGAGGCCGACCGCGACGCTTAGGCGCCGCGGGAGCGGGTTCGGGAAGCGAAGGCATCAGCGCCTCGGCGTAGGTGTCGCGAAGAGTGTGCACGCGCAACGCCTGGCGGAACTCCTCGATCTTCATGCGAACAGCGGGAGAGACTCGCACGCGGACCGAGCGGCCAGGCTCGATGTTGAAGAAGTTGTCGTCGTACTTCGCCTCGACACCGTCGAGTTCGAGCCATGTCCAAAGGGCGGGATGGCGCGACGTGAGGGTAACCGCGTAGGAATTGTCGTCCCACGGGCGTATCTCGCACTGGACACGGGGATCGGGAAGATCGATATGCTTCGGACGGCAGAAGGTGACGAGGTTCGAGGATTCGACAGTGCCATCCTCGCGGAAGAGCGTGAGCCACACGAGCACGTCGCGCGGGCCGATCTGCTTCAGCAGGTCGCCAAGCTTCAAGACACCAAGGCGCATTGTCTTGTTCGGATCGAGGACGACCTTGCGCCCGTTGACGCGCACTTCCGTTCCATCGGCGCGGGTGATGCGCCACTGGATTTCGCCCTTGAAAGGCTTGAGGGAATCGTTCGAGAGATGGACCTCGACAACGCCTGTCTCGGGATTCTCGATGCCTGAAACCAGGACTGGGTTGTAGAACTTGCGCGCCATGTAGTGGAGCGCCTTCCAGCGTCCGTTGGAATCAATCGACGACCAGCTGGCGACTGGCCAGCAGTCATTCAGCTGCCAGTAGAGGGCGCCCATGCAGCGCGGGCGGTTGCGGCGCCAGTGCTCGACGGCATACTTGATCGCGAGACCCTGCTGTATCTGCGAGAGCCAGAGCGTCGAAGCGAAACTTGTCGGCATGCGGAACCACGAGAGCATGTACTGCATGATCACTGCGTTGCCGATGCCGCTGCGCTGGTGGCGCTCCATCACGTAGCTGGTGATGTTGCGGTCGTCGGGATCCGTGAACTTCTCGACCATGCGCGGCTCGGGGAAGCTCTGGAAGCCGAACTCGCTGCAGAAGCGGTGCATCGCCGTGCGATACCACTCGAAGGGCTTGCGGCCATGCCAAACATCCCACAGGTGCGCATCGCCGCGCGTGGGATCGTTGAAGTCGCGACGGTCGCCAGGCGCGGGAGTATGCGGGGAAGACGGCCAGTACTGGCGGTCCGGATCCTCGGCGGAAACGACCGATGGAATGAGCTTGTCGAAGAGCGCTTCGTAGTCGGCGGGCGGCATCTGCCACGGCTCGGTGCCCACGTTGCCCTGCTCCAGCTCGTTGTTGCCGACCCAGAGCGCGATGCAAGTGTGATGGCGCAGACGGCGCACATTCTGCTCGAACTCGACGCGCACGTTGTCCATGAACGCCTTGTCGTGGGCGGGATACGCGGAGCAGGCGAACATGAAGTCCTGCCAGACGCAGATGCCGTATTCGTCGCAAAGGTCGTAGAAGCAGTCGTTCTCGTAAACGCCGCCGCCCCAGACGCGCAGCATGTTCATGTTCGCGACGGCGGCGGCCTTTATTAGACGGGCGTATTCGACGCGCGTGAGACGCGTAATGAAGGCGTCGGCAGGAATCCAGTTCGCACCTTTCGCGAAAAACGGCACGCCGTTCGCCTTGAAATGGAAGCTCTCGCCCCACTCGTCCTTCTCGCGGACAAGCTCAAGCGTGCGGAGGCCTATGCGACGGGCGTAGAAATCGATATTGCGATGGCCGTCGCCCAACTCGACCACGATTTCGTAGAGCGGTTGCTCGCCGAGTCCCGCGGGCCACCAGAGCTGCGGATTGCGCGCAAGCAGATGCGCGGACCCCCTGCCCTCCGCATCAAGCTCGACGCGATCCTCGCTCATCGTCTGGCCCTTGTAAACGAGTTTGCAGTGGGCGGAAAGCGCAAGGTCCTCGGCGAATGCCTGCGTGGCGATCGTAAAGTCGAGACCGACGCCGCCATCGGCATTGTGGTCCTGATGCACATAGACGCTCGTGATGCGCGCGACATCCATCGTCACAAGCGAGATGTTGCGCCAGATGCCGCATGTCGTGAGCACCGGCCCCCAGTCCCAGCCGAAGTTGCACGCCATCTTGCGGACCCATGCGCGGTCTGGCATTTCGCTCGGTCCGGTGTAACCAGACATCGGGCGGTCCTTGGCGCGCGCCTCGACATACGGGCTGATAGGATCGAAGCGGATCGAGATGGAGTTTTCGCCCTCACGCAGAATCTTCGAGACATCGAATTCCCATACGCGGTGCATGTTGTCGGCGCGGCCGACCTCGACCCCGTTCAAAGTGATCGTGGCAAGCGTGTCCAGACCGTCGCAGCGAAGGAACGTCACGGCGTCGGGATTGTGCGCGGGAAGCGAGAACTCGCGCTCGTATGTCCAAGCGGAGCGACTGATCCACTGGACTTGCGATTCGTTGTCGCGGATGAACGGGTCGGGAATCTCGCCCGCCGCGAGCAAATCCGTGTGGACGCAGCCTGGAACTGTTGCGGGAAGAGTACGATGCCCGTCGTCCTGACGCAGCCTCCACTCTCCGTTCAAATCGAATTTTTTTGCCATTTCGTTACTAACCCCTAAAGTCATCATGCGCGGAAGCGCTATTTCAAACCGTACTTGTGGACCAGGCGCTGGAATGCCGCGCGGTCGATTCCCGCCTCGTGGGCGGACTTCGCGATATCGCCATCGTTGCGCGCGAGGATATCCTGGAGATACTTGCGCTCGAACTCCTCGACAATCGCGTTCTTGGCATCCTTGAACGGACGGTCGGAATTCACGGCGACAGTCGAAGCCGGCTTTTCGTCGCGTTCGTCGTCGGTCGAATGCATCCCGCGCAAACGCCCGAAGCTGAGGAGCGCGCCGAGATCGACAGGACGCTGCGCACCATAAAGCGCCATCTCGACGAGATTGCGCAGTTCGCGCACGTTGCCCGGCCATTCGTGGCGCCTGAGCAATTCCATCGTGCCATCGAAATCCGCGATCTGCTTGTCCGCCCCATGCCCGTGAAGATCCACGAGGAACTTCTTGATCAGGATCGGAAGGTCGTCGAGACGTCGGCGCAACGGCGGAAGCTCGATAGGCACAACCGAAAGGCGATAGTAGAGGTCTTCGCGGAAGCGTCCCTCGTTGACCTCGACATCCAGCTTGCGGTTCGTCGCGCAAATGATGCGCACATTGATCTTGCAGACCTTGTTGCTGCCAACCCTGCGGATCTCGCGCTTCTCGAGGACTCGCAGGAGCTTCGGCTGCAAATCGGGGCTGAGGTCGCCGATTTCGTCCAGGAACACCGTGCCGCCATCGGCGTGTTCGAATGCGCCCTGGCGATCCGTATTCGCGCCAGTGAAGGCACCCTTCACATGTCCAAAGAGTTCGCTTTCGATCAAGTCCTTCGCCATGGCGGCACAATCGATCACGATGAATGGCTTGTTGCGGCGCTTGCTGTGGCGATGGATTTCTTCCGCGAGGATTTCCTTGCCCGTGCCGGTCTCGCCGGTGATCATGACAGTCGCGTCGGTCGGCGCGTAGGTCTCCGCGATGTAGAAGATGCGGCGCATCGCGACGCTGCGGCCGAGCATCGAGCCAAAGCTCTCGTTGCGGCTGAGCGGGATTTCCTTGTCCTCCTGGAGCGGACAGAACACAATGTGCGTCTTGCCGAGGCACAGTTCCGCACCTGGATGGAGGTACGCCTTCGCGACACGCACGCCCTGCACCACCGTGCCGTTCGTGCTGCCGAGGTCGCGGATAAGATAGCCATTACCATCGACGGTGATCTCGCAATGGCGCTTTGAAATCGTCGAATCCGCAATTACCAAATCGTTGCCCGTGCCGGAACCCAAGGTAAAGGCCTCTTTGTCGATCACCATTTCCTGGCCTTGAAGCGGGCCGCTCACAATCAGCAATTTGGTTTTGCGCACGCGCATAGTCTCGCGCCCGGCGACTGGTGGCATCACCAGCGTCTGGGCGGCGGCGCGTCTTGTAGATGTAAGATTGCTCATTCTCTTCTCACTCCGTATCAGTGTCGGCATTCTACTATATGCTGGCAGTCACACACAACTTATTTTGTGGCCAGATGTCACCGCAACGGCGGCGGGCGGGAATCGCCCGCCGGGAGATCAGCAGCAGAAGAGGTGGATCATCCTGCCGTCGCGGGCGATGTCCTCGTGGCGGAGCTTCGCCTCCCACGGCACGGACATGTCGGGGTCGAACACCACTAGCCACCCCTCGCCCACGCCCAGGTGGTCCATGTAGCGGCACACCTGGTCGTAAGCCTTGTCATGGCTCTTCTCGTAGTTGTACCTGAGCTTCACCTCGACCGCGTACTTCGCGCCGCGGAAAAGCACCCCGAGGTCCAGCGCGCCCTTGCCGAGCGCCATCTCGCGGATTATCTCCCCGCCGCCGTTGATCACGCGCTGGAGAAAGGCCTGCAGCACGATGTGCGGGTACGACTCCGCATAGCCGAAGGGCGGCGCGTAAACGCCCGCGTTCTCCCGCCAGAAGTCCTGGAAGGCGAGAAGCAGACCCTGCATGTCGAGCCCGTCGTCCTTCACCCACGGCGTCTCGGGCACGGTTACGCCCATCCCCTGCTGGGTCCCCCATGAAAGGTAGCGACCGATGATTTCCGAATACATCGGGTTCGCGGGCTTGAGCACCCTGCCGTC
>JAZQOE010000070.1:0-14947 GCA_045627705.1 Kiritimatiellia bacterium
GCGGCGGAGTTCGCGCACATCCCAGTTCGACCGGACGCATTCAGCACAGTAAAAGCCGATTTCAAGCTCGTCATTGCTCTTGAGGATCTCAAGGTAATGGCTCCATGTCAATTGGTATGACGCTGTCATACCTTTTGGGAAAGCCCTGTAGAGCTTACGCATGTAAATGAGATTCGACTTTCCAAAGCCACGTCCGCAACGAATTGTCAGATCGTGCGACAACCGCGTCAGAATTTCAGCACCGTACTTCGCCCGATCCGCGCCATTCTGCTCGTACTCGACGATGTAGCGTCCCATCTGCCAATAGGTCGTCACCAGCGTCTGGTTGACTGTCTTCGCGACCTTGGCGCGAGCCTGCGCCATCAAGTCGCCAAGGGTAGTCACAAGCTCCGGATAAGTCGTCGAGCCAACGACCTCCGGTTCAAGAACGACCTTCTTGACAGCCTGATGCGAACTCCTCATTTTGCCGTACCTTTCTGCTTCTTCACCTCTGCCTTTCGCGCCACCTGCATCTCCACTATCGGGCGTCACCTTGCCGTGCGAGTATCCGAGGCTCTGGAAGCCTAAGGTCCGCACGGCAAGGTTAGTCCAAATTGCAAAATTCAACACCGACAGCGGTCACCCGCCTATGATGCCACGACAAGGGATTTTCCTCGGCGTTTACAATGTGTATCATATCAAATTTTCGTCTTTTCGTGGGCGATTGTCGAGACCCAAAATTTGCGTTCAGTTTCGGGCGCGACCAACTTATGTAAAACGCTTTTCTTTCACTTCACGGCGACTTAAAGGGACAGGCAATTTGCGCTGCAAATGCCTGTCCCTTTAATCATCCGTGAAATGCCGGATCAGAGCCCGAGGAGCTTCGCGATGGCGATTCGGGCGTCGAGGGAGTCGTAGCGGGCGGAAACCGTCGCGGCCTTGGCCGAGGAAAGCGCGACCTGGGCGTCGGTGCGTTCGAGCTCGGAAGCCTTGCCGACTTCGTAGCGCTCGTTCACGATGTTGTAGTTTTCTTCGGACATGCGCTCGCTTTCCAGCGCGACATCCAGCTGCTGGAGGGCGCGCTCGTTGTCGAGGACCGCGAGGACAAGCTGGTTGTAGAGATCGAGTTCGGCCTCGACAGCCTTGGCGCGCGCGATGCGGAAGCTGGCGACAGCGCGGTCGATGGCGCGCTGGTGACGCCCCGCGGCGAAGATCGATTCGGAAATGTTCGCCGCGCCAACGAGATTCCAGAGGAAATCATCGGCGCCCGATCCTGTGAGCTTGATTGAAACGCCAAGCTGCGGATAAAGCTCGGCGATCTTCTGGTCGATCGCGTAACGCGCGCCTTCCGCGTTTGCGCGGACCGCGGCAAGCGCGGGAGCGTTGGTGCGGGCAATCGCCATGAGATCATCCGCAGTCGAGCCGGCGAAATCAGGGACATCCGACGCGACCACATCGTACATCGGTGCTTCGACAAGGCCGAGCGCGAGGTTGAGATTCGCGCGGCATGTAAGGACGGCGTTCGAGGCGGTCACAGTCGCGAGGCGCGCATTCGAGGCATCGACGGCGGCCTTCGTGACCGCATACGAGTTCACCGCGCCGACGTCGAAGCGGTCCTGCATCTGCTTCAGGTGGTCGGCATACGCAGCCTCGGACGCCTGCGAAACGGCAAGCAGCTCGATGGCGCGGAGAAGACCGAACGAAGCGCGGCGGACGCCGTATGCCACTCCATCCTCGGCAGCCTGGAGATTGAGCTCGGCGGCGGCAAGGCCCTGGATCGCCTCGCGTTCCGCGGCATGGGTGCGGCCGAAGTCATAAAGGAGCCAGGTGAGCGTCGCGCCCGCAGTGGGCGAATCATCAAGGCTCCAATCGGTCTCCGTCGCAGGGGCATAGTTCGCGGTCTGGAGCGTGTAGCCGGCGTTTGCGTCGAGCGTCGGGATAAGCGCTGAGTTCACGTCCTTCACGCCAAGCTGGGCGAGAATGACCGCCTGCCGCGCCTGGAGAAGCGCTGGCGAAAAGCGGAGCGCCGCGCTTTCCAGAGTTGCGACCGGCACAGGCGCAGCGGTGTCGATGCCGGCTTCGGCGAAGGTCGCAATACGTTCGCCATCAAGGATGGATGTGCCATCCTGCGCGTCACGCGCATTCCGGACCGACGCGCATCCCGCTACGGAAATGGCTGTCAGCCCCAGCGCTAGCGTTATCGAAAGATTCTTGTCAAGATTCATTGTTGTCAGTCCTCACATCCCATGGTGAAAATACGATAGTAGCAATGGTTAAAACTGCCAAGTAGCCACAGGTAAAAACCTATAGTAGAAGTGTCGTCTGTCTTGCCCTGAAATCAATCCTTTTGCTCGGGGCTGGCGCTTTCGAGGTACTTCTCGGCGGCGGTCTTGATGTGGAAGCGGTGCTTCATCCATTCGCGGATGCGCTGGAACACGGCGTACAGGGCGGGTGTGATGATGATGCCGAAGAGTGTCGCCACCAGCATTCCGGAGAAGGTGCAGACGCCGATCGCGCGGCGCGCGCCGGCGCCAGCGCCCGTCGCGACCACGAGCGGGAATACGCCGAAGACGAACGACCAGGCCGTCATCTGCACGGCGCGGTAGCGGAGTTCCGCGCCCATCATCGCCGCGTCGAGGATCGGCATGCCGTGGTCACGCTGCTGCTTTGAGAACTCGACCATCAGGATCGCGTTCTTCGCGGTCAGGCCGACAAGCATCACAAGGCCCAGCTGACAGTAGATGTTCATGTCCATCTTGGCGATTCGGACGCCGATGAGCGCACCGAGCGTCGCCGTCGCGACGGTGAGCATCACGGGCAGCGGAATCGTCCAGCTTTCGTACTGCGCCACGAGGAAGAGATACGCGAAGAAGACCGCCATGACCAGCAACGGCACGATCTTGCCGCGGTTGTGCTTCTCGTGGTAGGAGAGGTCGGTCCATTCCACATGGTATTCCTTGCCGATGTCCATCTTCTCAATCTTGTCCATGATGGTCACGGACGGCACGCCCGGCTTGCACTGGATGTTAAGCGCGGCGGCGGACTGCTTGTTGAAGCGCTGGAGCGAGCGGGAGCCTGTAGTGTAGTGATACGAGGCGAAGGCCGAGAGCGGAACCATTTCGCCCGTCGAAGAGGAGCGGATCTGGAGGCTCATCACGTCTTCGACATCGCTGCGGAGGGAGCGTTCGTTCTGCATCTGGACGTAGAACGACTCGGTGCGGTAGGTGAAGTCGTTGATGTAGTACGCGCCGAGCTCCGACTGGAGGGCGAAGTTGATGTCGCTCAGGGAAAGGCCGAGACGGAGCGCCTTTTCGCGGTCGATGTCGAGGAACACCTGCGGGGAGTTCGCGGTGAAGGTCGTCATGGCGTAGAGGATGTCGGGATCGGCATTGAGTTCGCGGAGGAACTTCTGGACATTCGCGCCGAGTTCATCGACCGTCACGCCCTCGCCGCAGAAGTAGCCGGAGATGCCGCCGGTCGCGCCTAGGCCCTGGATGGCGGGCGGCGTGAAGCAGACGACGTTGGCATCGACCTGCTGGGCGGCGAGAACCTGCACCTTTCCGAGGATGGCCTCGGCGGAGAGGTCGGGAGACTTGCGCTTGTCCCAGTGCTCGAGGTCGAGGATGAGCATGCCGCCGTGCTCGCCGGCGCCGGAGAGGAAGCCGAAGCCGGAGATGTTGATCGTCGAGCGGATCGCGGGAATCTCGGCGAGGACCTGCTCGCGGAAAGCCTGGACGGCGCGAGTCGTGCGTTCGAGCGAGCTGCCGGGGGGAAGTTCGACGTTGCAGAGGATCACGCCCTTGTCCTCGGAGGTGAGGAAGGCGGACTTTATCGCGGCAACGAGGTTCTTGGGCTGCGGGTTGCCATCGGCGTCCTTTCCGGGGATGCTGAGGCCGCGTGTCGTGACAAGGATGCCGCCGAATATCGCGGCGAGGATCAGGAGCGTGAGGACGCCGCGGCGGACGAGCATGCGGACGAAGAAGAGGTACGACTTGCGCGTGCCGTTCAGCGTGGCTTCGACAGGCTTCAGGAAGAATGGCACCTTGCCGTTTGGCTTCTTGAGGATCAGCGAGCACATGGCCGGGGAGAGCGTCATGGCCACCAGCGTGGAGAAGCAGAGCGAGACGCACATTGTCACCGCGAACTGCTTGTAGATGATGCCGACGATTCCGCCGTAGTAGGCGAGCGGGAGATAGCATGCGACCGTCACGAGCGTGGTCGCGATGATGGCGCCCGTCACCTGCTCCATGCACTTCAGCGCGGCGTCGCGCGGACCAAGCCCCTCGCGCTCCATCAGGGCCATTGTGCCTTCGACCACGACGATCGCGTCATCGACCAGCGAGCCGATCACAAGGATCAAGCCGAACATCGTGAGCGTGTTGATCGTGAAGCCGAGGGCGGACATCACGGGGAAGGTCGCCAGGAGCGAAACGGGGATGGCGATGATTGGGACGAGCGTCGCGCGGAAGTCCTGGAGGAAGAGATAGGTGATAAGCACGACGAGCAGGATGGCGGTCACGAGCGTCATCACGATCTCGTGCATCGACACGCGGATGAACGCCGTTGGATCGTAGCCGAGAACGAAGTCCACGCCGGAGGGGAGACGCGCCCTGATCTTTTCGAGGCATTCGCCCACATCGTCCATGACCTTGAGGGCGTTGGACGTGCTGTCGCGGTAGATGGCCAGCATGACCGCCTCCTCGCCGCGGTATTCGCCAAAGGTGCCGTAGCTCTGCGAGCCGAGTTCGACTGTCGTTACATCCTTCAGTCGCACCACGCTGCCGTCGGCCGCGGTACGGACCACGATGTTGTCGAACTGTTCCTTCGTGGAAAGACGGCCGAGGGTATCGACCTTCATCTGGATGTAGTCGTGGCCGCCTTCGGAACCGATCGAGCCTGAAGCCGCCTGGACGTTCTGCGAAGCGATCGCGGCCTGGATTTCGCCGGAGGAGATGCCGAGCGTGCCCATGCGCAGGGGGTCGAGCCAGATTCTCATCGAGAACGCCTCGCCGCCCATGATGTCGGCGGAAGAAACGCCATCGACGCGCTGGAGGTAGTCCTTGACGTTGTTCGCGAGGTAGTTCGAAAGCTCCATCTTCGACATCGTCGTGCCGTCGGTGGTGAAGGCGTACATGCAGAGGATGTCGTTCGAACGCTTCATGACGTTCACGCCCCTGCGCTGCACTTCCTGCGGGAGGCGCGGCTCTGCGCGCTTTACGGCGTTCTGCACGCGCACGAGCGCCATGTCTTCGTCGGTCCCGCTTTCGAAGGTGATCATGCAGAAGTAGGTGCCGTTGTTGTCGCAGTTGCCGCTGAAGTAGAGGACTCCATCCACGGAGTTGATCTCGTTTTCGAGTGGCGACGCGATCGTGTCGCGGATCACTTCCGAACCAGCGCCGGTGTAGTTGCAGAACACATAGACTTGTGGCGGCGTGATGTTGGGATATTCCTCGGTCGGGAGGCTGCGGAACGCGATCACGCCCGCGAGCACCATGACCAGCGCGATGACCATCGCGAAGCGTGGACGGTTGATGAAGAATCTTGAGAACATATCGTTAATCCCTTCGCTGAAGGAATGGTGGAAAGAAATGCATCGGGTCGCGCCGCGTTGCGCAAAGTGCGCCCGCCGGTGTCAACCGCGCCCTACTCCTGGAACTGGACTGGGCTGCCGGGGAAGACCTTGTGCGTTCCCTTGGAGATGACGGTCTCTCCGACATTGAGTCCGCTCTTCACGAAGACAAGGTTCTCGTGCGAAGCGCCGGTCTCGATCTCCCTGGGCTGGGCCTTGCCGTCCTCGACCACATACACCATCGCACCTGTCGCCGTGCGGATGACGGCCGTGATCGGCACCGAAGCCATGCGGATCTGCGTGCGGCGCCTGGCGCGCACCGTCACCGCGCCACCAGGAAGAAGCCTGCCCTCGGCGCCGGAAAATTCGAAGGTGACGCCGAGCGAGTCGGTCGCGGGATTCGCGGCATTGTCGAGGAAGAGGAAGCGGCCTTCGCCATCGAAGGGCTTGCCGTCGGAAAGCACCACCGAGACATCGAGGTCGCCCTCGATATTTTCCATGCCGCCGAAAAGCTCGATGATGTCGCGGTTGGAAAGCGAGAACTTCACGCGCACGGGATCGACGGAGACGACGGTCGTAAGCGGACCGGACGAAAGCGAAACGTAGTTGCCCACCGTGAAGTTGTTCACGCCGGTCTTGCCATCGACAGGGCTGGAAATCTCGGCGTGCTTCAGGTTGTCCTGCGCCGAAAGCAACCCCGCCTCGGCGGCGGCAAGCGCGGCCTTCGCGGCCTCGAAAGCGCTGGTGGCGGAGTCCATGTCGTCGGAAGAAGCGACCTTCTTCTCGAAAAGCGCCGAAGTGCGGTCGAAGGTCTTCTGCGCGTAGGCGAGATTGGCCTTGCACTGCGCGACCTGCGCCTCGGAGGCGAGGACGGCGGCACGATAGGTGGTGTCGTCAATGCGGTAGAGCACATCGCCCTTCTTCACGGCCTGGCCTTCCTTGAAGCACACCTCCGTGATCTCGCCGGGAACACGCGCGACAATGGCGACGGAATCGACGGCCTTGACTTGGCCGATGTAGCGGCGCTCCGTCGAGTAGTCCTCTTCGACAACCTTTGCGACGCCCACGAGCGCGGCGCGCATCGGGCCTTGCGCGAGGGCAATACCGGAGATGCAAGCGGTGACGATTGATGTGACGATTAATTTTTTCATGGTTGGACTCTTGATCAGGTGATGGTGTAGGTAAAAGGTAAGAGGTGGGAGGCGAGAGGTTGGGAAGGGGTTAGTGGTTAGGTGGTGGAGGTGAGGAAATGCAGCGTTGGAATTCGGAATCGAGACGGCTGCGCATTCGCATGAGGACCGAGGCGAAGACCTCCTGGTCCGCATCTGGAATGTCGGCGAAAAGACGATCGCAAAGCGATTGGAAACTGGCGACCTTGCCGAGGAATATTCCCTTGCCCTTCTTGGTAAGGACGATTCGTGCCGCGCGTCCATCGGACTCGTCCGGCTTGCGTTCGACGAGGCCATCGCGCTCGAGAAGCGAAATCGTCTGCGAAACAGCGCCAGGCGTAACGCCGACCGCCGCCGCGATATCCTTTGCAAGAACGCCCTTCGACGGACTTGTGAAAATGCAGTTCGCGATCTTCAGCTGGGACATCGACGCGCGATTGATAGTGCGTATCTCCTGCGAGTTGTTCGTCAACCGGTGGAACAACGGCAGGACCTTGGCCAGATCGGCAAGAACATCGCGTATTTTCGGGTTGCTATCCATTTGCGGGTCGTCAGAGAAAGTTTAGAGACTAAACTTCTTTTGAGCGCGTAAGATACTCGTTCCTTTGGGCGATGTAAAGCGAAATATTTAAACCCGCAGTCGCCCCTAATACCGTTCGCGGAAATAGCCGGTAATTCGCTTAAAGGGACAGACTATTTAAGAATACGCTTACACATAAAACAATGACGCGCCGCGATTTGCAAGTTGAATCGCGGCGCGCCGTTTTTTGAATGTGGGAAAGATTACTTGCGTTTGATCGACTTGATTTCGACCGTCTCAACGGGGACGTCGCCATAGAAGCCGCGGTTGCCTGTCTTCACGTCGGCAATGGCATCGAGGACTTCGAGACCGCTCGTGACCTTGCCGAATACGCAGTAGCCAAAGCCCTGCATCGTGGGAGCGCGGTAGTTAAGGAAGTCATTGTCCTTGTGGTTGATGAAGAACTGGCTGGTCGCGCTGTCTATAACCTGCGTACGCGCCATCGCGAGCGTTCCGCGGTCGTTCTTGAGCCCGTTGGCGGCCTCGTTCTTGATCGGCTTCTTGGTGGCCTTCTGCTTCATATCGGGGGTGAAGCCGCCGCCCTGGATCATGAATCCCTTGATGACGCGGTGGAAGATGGTGCCATCGTAGAAGGACTCATCGACATACGCGAGAAAGTTCTTCACTGTTTCGGGCGCCTTGTCCTCATAGAGTTCAGCGGTCATGGTGCCCATGGATGTTTCGATTACTACTTCGATCACGGCTGGTTCCTTTTCCTTGGTTTCCGGTTGTACGCTGGCTTCGGCGGGTGCTTCTTCGGCGCCCGCCACCGAGCAGAACATGGCTGACGCAACGGCGAAGGCCATTGTAATGCGCCGCATTACGCGATGGTTCGATTTGATATCCATGGCGTGCAGTTTACCACCGAGCAGCCAGCGACTCAAGAAAAGGTGGGCGCAAAGAATTTCCACGGCGTTCGCGCAAACATTTTTTGCTTGCAATGCAGGGTGTCCGTGGTGTATCCGTAATGCACTTTTTTGTTGCAAGTGGGCATGCGAAACTACCTGCCCGCAAGCGTTGATCTTGGAAGATAACCTTGAACGAACGAGAAGCCTATATCGCATTGAACATGGCATCGGGCTGGGGTCCGATGACTGTGTCGCGCCTTGCCAAGGCCCTGGGCTCCGCTCGCGCGATCGTTGAATCAAGCGCCGAAGCGTGGGCCTCCGCGGGCGTCGGCATTTCATCCGCCCGCGCCCAGGACTTGCGAGCCGCGCTCGATGCCGTTGACTACGCCCCCGAAATGGCGCGCGCGGAAAAGTTGCGCGTCGATCTGGTCACGCGCGCCGATGCCGCATACCCTCGCCTTCTCGCAGAGATCGCGGACCCTCCTCTCGTTCTCTACGTGCGCGGCAGTGTCGAGGCGCTGGGCGACCAGGGTGTCGCGCTTGTCGGAACGCGCCATGCGACGATCTACGGACGCGAAACCGCGCATCGCTTCGGTTATCAGCTCGCCGCCGCAGGTTTCGTCGTGTTGAGCGGCCTCGCGCGCGGCATCGACACAGAGGCGCATCGCGGCGCGGTCCAGGCGAAGGGACGCACCATAGGCGTTCTCGGCGGCGCACTCGACCGTTTCTTCCCGCGCGAAAACATCGAACTGGCGGCGTCGATCGTCCAATGCGGCGGCGCTGTCATCAGCGAATTTCCCTTCGGGCGCGAACCGGACAAGACAACCTTCCCGATGCGCAACCGTATCGTGAGCGGTCTTGCGCGCGGCGTAGTCGCGATCGAAGCCCCGCCCAAGAGCGGCACCCTCATCACCACCGCGCAGGCGCTCGAACAGAACCGCGTGGTGATGGCGGTTCCCGGACCCGTCACATCCTCGACTTCCGCCGGCTGCAACCAGCTCATCCGCGCCGGCGCGCGCCTTGTCGCTTCCGCCGAGGATGTGATCGAAGAACTCGACGACCTCGTGACCGGCGCCGCGAGTCTCGGCGCAGCCGGCCGCGCCGCGACAGAGCAAGCCTCTCCCAGACCAATTGCAGCCGACAACGATCGCCCGCAGTCGAGTTCTTCAAAGTCCAGCGGCAACATACCGCTCGCCGCGCTTCAACCCGACGAGCGCAAGGTTTTCGAAGCGCTTGAGTCTTCCCCCGTTTCAACCGATGCGCTTGTGCGCGCGACCGGTCTTCCAGCCGGCAAGATCGGCGCGCTTGTCACCTGTCTGCAGATCAAGCACCTGGCGAAGATGATGCCGGGCGGACTCGTGGCGCGCGCCAAGTAACCCAACCGATTTAAGAAAGGCAAAAGAGAATGGCAAAGAAACTGGTAATCGTGGAATCGCCCGCAAAGGCGAAGACAATCGGAAAGATTCTCGGCAAGGACTACGAGGTGAAGGCTTCGGTAGGCCACATCCGCGATCTTCCCGCAGACGGCATGTGCGTCGATATCGAAAATGGCTTCAAGCCAAAGTACGTGCTGATGCCCGACAAGAAGGAAATCGCCCAGAACCTGCGCAAGAGCGCAAAGCAGTGCGACGAAATCTTCCTGGCGTCCGACCCCGACCGCGAAGGAGAGGCGATTGCATGGCACCTTAGCGAAGTGCTCGCGAAGGAAACAGCCGGCAAGCCAGTCCATCGCGTGCAGTACAACGAAATCACGCCGCGCGCTGTCCATGCCGCCTTCGATAATCCCGGCGAAATCAACATGGATCGCGTTGACGCCCAGCAGGCGCGCCGCATCCTCGACCGCATCGGCGGCTACAAGGTCAGCCCGATGCTTTGCCGTGCCACCCACCGCAGTCTCAGCGCAGGGCGCGTGCAGTCCGTCGCGCTGCGCCTCATCTGCGAACGGGAGCGTCTGATCAAGGCCTTCAAGCCCGAGGAATACTGGGTTATGGGCGCGAAGGTCGCGAGGCACGACGCCCACGAGTCGCCCTTTGCCGTGCGTCTCGCGCGCATCGATGGCGAAAAGGCCGTGCTGCCGAATGGCGATGTCGCCCGCGCCGCCTTCGCGGAATTGCAGGGACACGGCATGCGCGTCGCTAGCGTCAAGCGCCAGGAGAAGACACGACGCCCGCTTCCACCTTTCACGACTTCGACGCTCCAGCAGGCTGCTTCGTCGGTTTGCGGCTTCAACCCCGGCCGCACGATGTCCCTCGCCCAACGCCTCTACGAGGGTCTGGATCTCGGCACCGGCGGGCCGACAGGCCTCATCACCTACATGCGTACGGACTCCGTGAACATCGCGCGCGATGCGCAGGATGCCGCGCGCGATTTCATCGCCACGCGTTATGGCGGCGAGTTCGTTCCCGAACATCCCAACTTCTACAAGGGCCGCAGCGGTGCGCAGGAAGCCCACGAGGCAATCCGCCCGACTGATGTAACGCGCACCCCAGAATCGCTTGCGAAAGTGCTCGATCCCCAGCAGCTCAAGCTCTACGACCTGATCTGGCGCCGCTTCGTCGCCAGCCAGATGGCCGCCGCGAAGATCGAGCAGGTCACGGTCGTCGCCGCCGCGCCCGACCCGCGCGATAGCGCCCATGCGTATGAATTTACCGCGACCGCATCGCAGGCGCTATTCAAGGGCTTCCTCGAGGTGATGGCGCTCGACATCCGCCGTTTCAAGGAGACAACCCGCGAATCCGCCGAGGCAACGGATGAGGACGCCGCCGAGGAGAATGTCGTGGATAGTCTCCCCGCGCTCGCCGAGGGCGATCCGCTCGATGTGCTCGAGTGGGATGAACCCGAACGCAAGGAAACCAAGCCGCCCGCGCGTTTCTCCGAAGCCGCACTGGTGAAGGAACTCGAAGCGAACGGCATCGGGCGCCCGAGCACCTACGCGGAGACAATCGAAAAGATTGTCACGCGCAAGTACGTCAACCGCGAGAAGCGCACGCTCATCCCGACCGATCTCGGAATGCGCGTCTGGGATTTCCTCGAGGAACGCCTGAACGATCTCTTCGCCATAAAATTCACGGCGGAAATGGAGACGGAACTCGACAAGGTCGAAGAGGGCGGACTCAAGTGGAACGCCATGCTCGGAGAGTTCTACGCAAGGTTCACGGATTGGATCGAACACGCGAAGCCGCCGCCAGCCGACATGGCGAAGGTGAACGCGGTACTCGATGTACTCGACGGCGTGAAGGAATGGAACCCCGGCTACACGAGCGGCAAGCGCACGAAGTCCGACGCCGATGTCGTCGCGTCTATCCGCGACCAGATAGCCAAGGGCGAAAAGGCCATCACCGTGAACCAGCTTCGCCTGCTCGTGACAACCGCGCTTCGCTATCGCGCGCAGTTGCCGAATGTGGTCGAGGAGATGCGCAACCTCGGTTTCGCGGAATTGGCCGACAGCGAAAAGACGCTTCCGCCGAGTCCCAGTTCGCTTCGCAAGCTCGACATCCTTGAAAAGCTGGAACTCACAGAAAGGGAACGCGAACTCGTCAGCTCCTTCGCCGAACAGGCGCGCTCCGGCAAACGCCTCAGCGAAAAACAGATTGGATGTCTTGACCGCGCGATGATCGAACACCGCAACGAAATCGCAGACTTCGATGCGATCGCCGCCGAGCTCGAGCTCCCTTCGGACGCACTTGCAGCGGCTCGCGATGCGAAGCCAGATACCGAAAGCGCGCCGTTGCTCGAACTCCTTTCGCAGATCACAAAGTGGAATGAACCCACGAAGCGCGGCCGCCGCGTTTTCGACGATGCCGAATTCTTCGAGAGCGTTTCAAAGCAGTTCAAGGCCAAGGGCGGTCTTTCCGACAGGCAACGCGATGCAATGAAGCGCATGCTGTTCCGCTACCGCGAGCAGATTGCGGATTTCGATGCCGCCGTCGCTCGGCTCGGTATCGCAGCACCCGCTCCTTCCGCGCGTCGGCCCTTCCGTCGCGGCGAGAAAAAGACCGAATAAACGACGGCGAAGGTACTGGCGAAATCGAGGCCTGTCCCCATTTCCGCATCAATCAACCGCCGCACGCCTTACACGGGCGGCCATCTTCCTTGCCACACGCCTTTTCTGGCGCGGGATTATAGTGGCGGCAAGAGGAATTGTGGCGGATCCGATTCGTTGAAATCGAGTACTTCAGGCCTTCCGAATCATTGCCCGCATCGACGCCGGACTTGCCGTCGCCTGGCTCGTCTGGTTTGATGTCCTGGCCACCGTCGCGACGCGTCTTCAGCAGAACGAGCTGACGGCGAAGCGACTGGTTTTCCTTGCGGAGCAATTCGACCTCGTGACGCAGTTTCGCATTTTCGGAAGTCGCGGAGGGCGTCGCATCGCCTTCCGCCTGTGGCACATTCGCGCCATTTGCATCCGCATTCCCGCCATTTTCCGGCGTATCGCCAATCACGGCGGAAGCGGCAAGCAATGCGACCGCGCAGACAAGTCCGATGGACATTTTGTGGAAGGCTGACGGAACCATTGCGCTGACCTCCAAACTGCGGATTGCCTTTTTCGCGGCGCGCCGTTTTTTTTCCGAAAGACGCCACGCGAACGGAAATCATCAGAGCACGCCGCGACTGGAATTAGCGTAGAACTCCAGCAAATGACGGATTTCAGGAATGTCGGGGAGTTCCGCCTTGATGCGCGCGCATGCCTGCGAGTGGTTGAGACCTTCGCGGTAGAGGAGACGATACGCATGCTTGAGAGCGGAGCGTGTCTCCTGCGGGAAGTTGTGGCGCTGGAGGCCAACCACGTTCAAACCGCGGACCGCGGGCTCCGAACCGCCGGACGTGATCATGTAGGGCGGGCAGTCCTGGGATATCGCGGTACCGCCGCCGATCATGGCGAGCGAACCGATGCGGCAGAACTGGTGGACACCCACGAGACCGGAGACAACGGCCTGGTCTTCGATCACGGACTCGCCGGCGAGCTGCGTCGAGTTCGACATGATAACCTGGTTGCCGACGCGCGTTCCGTGCGAGACATGGCAATACGCCATGATCAGGCAGCCATTGCCGATCACGGTCGCCTCGCCATCGCGCGTGCCGGTGTTGACCGTCACGTATTCGCGGAGTGTCGTGTTGTCGCCGATAATCGCGTATGTCGTGCCGCCATTGTACTTCAGATCCTGCGTCATCATTCCCAGGCATGCAAACGGGAAGATGTTGCAGTTCTTGCCGAGCGTCGTGTGGCCATCGATAACGACATGCGAGATGAGACGGGTGCCGTCTCCGATCACGACATGCTCGCCGATCACGCAGTAGGGACCGATCTCGACATTCTCGCCAATCTGCGCGCCTGGGGCGACGATTGCCGTGGGATGGATGTTTGTCATGCTTGGACTCGCGCTCGGGACAATGTTCTGAAACCTGGAAAAAACGGCGCGCCGTTTTTTATCGCGGCGCGCCGTTTTGAATTGGCCTTGGACTAGAGGTCGTTAAGGGCGGCCACGCCGGGGAGTTCCTTGCCCTCGAGGAATTCGAGGGAGGCGCCACCGCCGGTCGAGACATGGCTCATGTCGGCTGCCTTGCCGGACTTCTTGACGGCGCTCACGGAGTCGCCGCCACCGATGATCGAGGTGCCGCCGTTGGCCTTGACGGTCGCGACCGCCTCGCAGACACCGTATGTGCCCTTGGCGAGAGGAGCGAACTCGAAGCAGCCCATGGGACCGTTCCAAACCACGGTCTTCGCGCCCTTGATGGCGTCGGCGAAGAGCGCGATCGACTTCGGCCCGATATCGAGGCCCATCCAGCCATCGGGGATGTCGCCCTCGCAGGGCTTCATCTGGATGTCGGAGGCGTCCTTGGTCTCGGGGAACTTGTCGGCGATCACGTTGTCGATCGGGAGAAGGAGCTTCACGCCCTTTGCGGCGGCGGTCTCGAGCATCTCCTTGGCGTACGGGACCTGGTCATCCTCGCAGAGCGAGGCGCCGACCTTGAGGCCCTGGGCCTTCTTGAAGGTATAGGCCATGCCGCCGCCGATGATGAGGGTATCGACCTTCGCGAGGAGGTTCTTCACGACGGCGAGCTTGTCGGAGACCTTGGCGCCGCCGAGGATGGCGACGAAGGGACGGACGGGATTCTCGACCGCACTGCCGAGGTACTTGAGTTCCTTCTCCATGAGGAAGCCGGAGACGGCGACGGGGAGGAACTTCGCGACAACAGCCGTGGAAGCGTGTGCGCGATGGGCGGTGCCGAAAGCGTCATTGCAGTAGAGGTCGCCGTAGGAAGCGAGCTTCCTGGCCATCTCCTCGCGCTTCGCCTTGAGTTCGGCCTTCTTCGCCTGGTATTCTTCCTCGGTGAGGTGGATGCCCTTCTTTTCGTCATCCTTCTTGACCTTGCCATCCTCGGCCTTGTAGAAGCGGGTGTTCTCGAGGAGGGCGATTTCGCCTGGCTTGAGGGCGGAGACGATGTCGTCGGCAGCCATGCAATCGGGAGCGAACTTGACTTCCTTGCCAAGGACCTTGGCGAGATGCTCCGCGACAGGCTTTAGGCTGAACTCGGCTTCGTGGCCCTTGCCCTTTGGACGGCCGAGGTGGCTCATGAGAACGAGGCTGCCACCCTGTTCGAGGACATACTTGATCGAGGGCAGCGCCGCCTGGACGCGGGTGTCGTCGGTGATTGTGCCGGAGCCGTCCTTGGCCATAGGCACGTTGAAATCGACGCGCATCAACACGCGCTTGCCATTCAGTTCGATATCGCGGAGAGTCTTCTTGCTCATTTTTCGTTCCTTGTCTGCCCACCTTGGAACGGCGGGCGGTTGGTTGGT
>JAZQOE010000071.1:0-5052 GCA_045627705.1 Kiritimatiellia bacterium
CTCGAATGCGCAGGACATCCGCATCGAGGGGATCATCCTCCGCAATTCGCCGAATTGGCACCTGCCGATCAACAACTGCGACAGGGTAGAAGTCGATGGGCTGTGCTGCATCAGCGGACGCCTCAACAGCGACGGCGTTAATTGCGTCAACTCTCGCGATGTGCATGTTCATGACACCTTCGTCCGCACCCACGATGATTCATACGCGGTGAGGACAACGCACGAGGGCGCGCCATCGCACGACATCCGTTATGAGCGGTGCGTCACCTGGGACGACTGGGGATATGCGTTCGGCGTGACCTACGAAACGCGCGACAACATCACGAATGTCTCATACCGCGATTGCGACGCGCTCTTTTCGCGCCACTGGGGCATTGGCGTGCATGTCACCGATGGCGGCGCAATCTCCAATATCCTCTTCGAGAACATCACGCTCGAATATCCGCGCACGACGATCGCGGGTCGCGAGGGGCGCTTGATCGTGAAGATTGACAACGTCAAGGACTGCTGGTCCACCGATGATCGCACCGGCACGATTCGTTGTATATCTTAAAGGGACAGGCTATTTAAGAATGCCACAAGAATGCCTCAAAACAAAACGCCCCCGGCCGCAGTTGCGACCGGGGGCGTTTGTTTTAGAGAATGGAACTTACTCGAAGATCACGCCAGAGAAGCCCTGCGGCTTGAGCGCGGCTTCGCCGGGCTGGTCGTTCACAAGGTTCGTGCTCTTGTTCGAACGATAGATGCGGGCGGCGTTTTCGGTACCCGCGTTGTTCGAGAGGATGAAGCCGACATCGCCGGACAGCTCGGTGCCGACGGCGGGGGTCACCATGCCGAGCATCGTCCACGGGACGGACAGCGTGACGGTCACGTTGTTGTCGCGGATCTGGACGTCAGGCTCGAGCGCGAGGCATGAGACCGAGTCGAAGGGAAGCGTCTGGACTGGCGAGGTGTACTTGAAGCCGTCGGTAGCGCCCTTGAGGCGTGGACGCATCAGGACAACCGCGTTCTGGTCCTGGAACGGAGCGATGATCAGACGGAAGTCGCCATCGACGGGCTCCTTCTTGTTGCCTGTCGGCGAGAGCTGGAAGTCAACGCAGTCGCCTGTCTTGAAGAGGATGTGCCAATCGTTGCCGCCGTTCTTCCAGGGCGACGAGTCGCCGCGGATTTCCCAGCGGAGGGCGAGCTGGCCTGCATCGTAGGCGAGACGGAAGTTGGCGGAGACCGGCTGGCCCTGACGCTCGATCGGGAAGGCCTTGACCCTGCCCCACTGGATGCGGCCCTGGCCGTCGAGAGGAGCCTGGGCGGCGGTGAGCGGAGCGGTAGGCGCCTTGCTCTCGAGGACGCGGCGGGTGTTGTCGGCATCGGCGGCGACGAGCTGCTCGTCCGTAACGGCCACCGTCGATGGGGCGAGGTGGCGGATGGAATCGAGACCCTCGATGCGGATGATGTTGCCGGCCTGGGAGGCGGGAACCGCGCCGGAGCAACGGCAGACGCCGTCATTGTGCTTCGCGAAGATGCCGGAGAAGTGCTCGCCACGGCCCTGGAGCGAAGCGAAGGATGTGGCGCGGAGTGTCTCCTCGTCCTCCGGGAGCGTCACGCCGGGGATGCGGCCGTCCTTGGTGAGGATGTTCACGAAGAGACCGTCGGTCGTAAGATAGTAGTCTTCGCCGAGATTGCCGCGGACCATGAAGACATCCGAATCGCCGCAGCCAAGGGCGACGCCGCAGACCTTGAGGCAGCCGATTAGGAGACCGGGACGCGGCATGGTCGCGTTGTGGGATCCATGGACCTGATGGTAGGGCGAGAGATACTTCCAAAGGATTTCACCCGTGGACTTGCGCCAACCGGCGACATAGACGCGGTTCTTGAGGTTGATGAAGCCGACAACGGTGTCCTTGCCGGGCACGGAGGTCGCGGCGCCGTTGATCGTGAAGTCGCAGGGATAGTCCTTCACGCCTTCGAGCTTGTAAACCGGCTTGCCGCCATCGCGGAAGGAAACAGGGGCAATGCGCACCGTGCGCGTGGCCTTGCCCTCGGCGCGAGTGGCGAAGAAGCCGAGGTCGTCTGGATCGAGGGTCGTGTTGCTGCACGGGTCGAGGGCGACGCTGTGGCCGGCGCTCTTGCCGTTCTGCGGGCGGGACGGCTTGGTGGGCGGGACAATCTCGCATTCCTCGCGGGTGACATAGCCGTCGTTGTTGAAGTCGTTCCAGACGAGGATCGTCGATGGATCGAGATCGGCCCATGCGCCGAAGGAATCCTTGACGACCTGTGCGCCGTACTGGCCGCCGAGGAGGTTCTGCAAGCGGCCGACGGAAGCGATCGCCGCGACAACGGACCAATCGTCGCCGACCTTCATCATGAGGAAGAATGGCGTGTTGCGCCTGTCGCCAAGACAGGAGAAGTACTCGTGGCTCTCGCCGGAGGCGGACGAAGCGAAGACGTTGCCGGAGTGGAAGGCCGTGGAGCCAGGCGAGAAGAAGTCGCCCTTTTCGGGGTCGGGGTTGAACATGATGCTCTTCACGCCCCATTCGTGGGTCTCGGGGTTGAGCCAGAGTTCGTTCATCTCGGCGACAGCCACGGTCGCGTCGCCATCGTGGATGAGCGAACCCTGTCCAGCATAGCCGGTGTTGCCGATGAAATCGCGCTCGAAGGCTCCATCGGGCGCCCAGACAGAAACGCGGCGCGGGTGGCGGCTGGTCTCGGTGACCCAGAGGCGATTCGCGGCATCGACCGTGATAGAAGTGATGTAGCGCATTCCGTCTGGCTCGAATTTGCCTTCGAGCGCACGGCCGCCCTCGCGGCCATACGCGAGGAGAAGCTTGCCATCGGCGGGATTGAACTTAAGCACCTGGTGGCGTGCGCCGTCATCGGCCACATAGAGGTTGCCATCGGCGTCGATCGCAAGCGCAGTGGGCTTCTCGGGCTTGGCGGAAAGGGCAAGGGGCGTTACCGCGCCCGTCGCGAGATCGACGCGCATGATCGCGCCATCAAGCACGCAGAACGCGGCGGAATCATTGGCGGCGAAGGGAATCGGCGAGGGCTTGACGGCCTCGGCATCTTCAGGCGGCGGATTGTCTGCGGCCTCTTCCGCGGCCTTCGCGATGGTCTTTAGCGCGAAGGGGAAGTCTCCGCGCGGCGCGGCGGTGGCGGCATCGAAGATGCGGAGACGGGCGTCGGACGTGACCATCACGAGCGAATCGCCGGAAGTGGCGAGCGCGAGGACGCGCGGGGCCTTGCCCGCTTCGACGCCGAAGAGGGTCGCAAGCGGAAGCGGCATCGGAAGCTCTTCGGAGGAGGGCGCGAAAGCACCGGTCTTCGCATCCATGCGGAGGATCTGCGCACCGGACGTGCCCCAGTCATTGGGGATCGTGAAAACGTAGTCGGCGGTCGCGGCGAGAACGTCGGAACCGCGGATTTCGCTCCATGCCTTCGTGCCGTCGGGCTTGACGACGAACGTGCCGTATCCGCCCTCCGCGAAGGAGCAGCAGATCACGACATTGTCGCCGGAGCGGGTGACGAGGTGTGGAATGGTGTGGTCGGCGCCCCATGCGCCAGTCTTGTCGCGCGTCTGCCAGGCGGGCGTGCCGGGATTGTAGAAGCTCATCTCGTAGTAGCCGTCGAGCGCGCCGGACGAAAGACCGACGAGCTGGTATTCGCCGGCCTTCACGAGATTGCCGTCTTCGGTGAGACCGTCCCACATCACTTCGACCGTGTTCATGCCGTCGGCTGTTTCAACCGTGAAGTCCTCGACGCGATAGCCGCCCGCGACATTGCGAAGGCGCTTGCCGTCAGGCGAGTTGATCGCGATGGTGAAGAACTTGGCATCTGCGGGGACCTTCATGCGAAGGGGAATCGTGCCCTGCGGCTTGAGGGAGCCCTCGACGTACTTGCGGGGCTCGACGGAGCCGGAGGCGAGCGTCACATCGCCCCAGGAATCAAACGCGGTCCAGTAGAATTCGCGGGAAGTCTTGCCGGGCTGCATGTTGTCGATGTAGCGGTGGACGGGGAAGCCGGTGCCGGACGCAGCGCCGTAGAGGAACTCGATGCCCATGCGGAACTTCATGTCCGCAGCGCCCTTCGCGGCGTCGTTCAGGTAGATGTGCTTCCACGGGATGCGCACTTCCTGGGTGAAGCCCTTGGAGTCGTCGGCCATGCGGTACGCCACGGCGATGCCGTCGCCAAGCTCGAACTCGTTCGGCTTGCCTGTGTAGTAGAGTTTGGAAGAGGGATGCTTGCCCTTGAAAGCGCGGGGCTCGGTGGCATAGACGATATCGCAGGCGGGCTTGATGCCGTTGGCGTAGTCAAAACCCCAGATCGTGATCCACGAGGACTGCCCATCGGCGGTCACGCGAAGCTGAATGGCATCGGCGACCCAGCCGCGCGACGGATCCTGCGCGGGATCGACGCGGCTGTTGAGCGGCATCGGATCGCGCCAATCAAAGGAGAGATAGAGATTGTCGGCATCCCACATCGCGGCGGACTTGACCGAATAGAAGTCCTTCGTGCCGGAATCGGCATAGCTTTGGATCTGCCCGGAGAGATCCCACTCATCCGGCGAGATCACGCCATCGATAGCGATGGCGCCTTTCGCCGGCGTGGCGAAAATGCCTTCATTCTGGGTCTGGCGACCAATCATGTTCTCGGCCGCGCGCGAGGCGCACGCGAATCCGGCGACAGCCGCCAGCGCGACGGCAATGCTCTTCTTCATCGTGGAGTTTTCCTTCCGCCGCCACTGCGCCCGATTGCGCATAATGGCGACTGCGAGGATAACAGCAGAAAACATGCCGCGCGGTATAATAAACCGTATCTCTTCGCGTTTAGTCCATAGATTGATGTGCGGGCGGAGGTTCGGGGAGAGGGAGAGACTCTGGCGCGGTCAGCCCCATGGCCTCGATGGCTCCCCGCGACGACTTCGGGATCGGCTCAAGCCTCCATCCGTCGCCCACGTTTGTCACGCGCACGTCCCACAGGTACGTTTCCGGCGTCTTCACGGCCGCGTACTTCTTCAGCGCATTGTTCCTTCGCAGCACGTTGTAGACGCGGTACGCC
>JAZQOE010000072.1:0-6473 GCA_045627705.1 Kiritimatiellia bacterium
CTGCCGATTGGCGACGGGGGGGGCGCCGTCGCAACGCACGCAAACCGCCATGCGATTGCTGACGGCGGGGGCGCCGTCGCAACTCACGCAAACCGCCATGCCCTCGGTATTCGGAGAATAGCATCGCCATGCCGCAGTTCATCTGGAATTCGGGATCGGTACCGAGATCGACATGATTGCGACGCAACGCGATGCATGCTAGGGCCGCGTGGGCGCTGGGGGCAGGCCGCTATCGAGCGCGACAAGCGCAATGCCGTGGCGATCCGCCATGGAGACGACCTTTCCCCTATCGAGGATGATCGTGCGGCGCGCCTGGAACGCCATGGCGGAAACGCCGGCCTTCTTTAGCATGGAAAGTGTCCTGGCACCGACAACTGGAATGTCGAAGCGCATGTCGTGTCCGACGCGCGCGACCTTCACGACGACCGCGCCCTTTCCTCCGATCTTGCCGCCGCGACGGATTGCGGCGTTGGTTCCTTCGAAGGCCTCGACCGCGAGGATCATTCCATCCTTGATAACGAGCGTCTGGCCGATATCGTGTTCGCCGATTGAAATCGCGACCTCGTGGGCGCGGCGGATGTCGGACATCTCACGCTCGTCAGGCGCACGGCGGGTAAGCACCCCCGCATCCGGTAGGCAGGCGTCCATGTAGCACGAGGCGGGGATAACGCGCAGTCCGCGCTCGTCGATCACCTTCGTGAGCGTGCCGAAGATCGAATGGGCGTTTTTCGCCGTGAGGGAACGCAGGATGGATCGCCCGAGATCGTCGAAGGCCGTGCGGAAGAGCGCGGCCGGCGTAACCTGCCCGGCCAGCAGCATGTCGCGGATTCCGCGCGATGCGCACCAGTCGAGCGCCTTGCGGACTTCGCCGACGCCGAACCACTGTATCTCGTCGGCAAGCGCCGCCATCTTGCGGCTGGCTTGCCCGCGGATCGCGGCGACGGCAATGCGCCGCACGCCCGCCGCGCGCGCGCCCTCGGCGACGCGCAGCGGATATTCCCCTGTCCCAGCGACAATCAACAGTCCCGGAATGGGATTTGTCCCTGCCTGTTCCATTCGTTATGCGGAGTGCGCAATGGCATCCGCCAGAGGGCGTCAACCCTTGAGACCCTTGGCGAGGCTGGCGATTCCACCGAGCATGGAACCGAGATTGCCGCTCTTCGCGCCAGCCATCGCGGCGATCGCGGAAACGAGTTTCTCCTGGTCTCCGCCGGAAAGCTTCTCCCAACACTCCCGCGCGGGGGCGACCATTTCGCCGACATTGATGAGCTTTGCGATGTCGATCTTGCCGTCGCCGAGATTGGCGACCTTGCCCTTGATGTAGGTGACGAGGGCTTCATTCGCGAGTGAAAGGATATCCATGGTGACTTCTCCTGGGATTGCGGCGCGGAATCAATTCGCGCCGTTTGGACAAAGATGGACGCAGTGCGCGCATTTGTCAACTTGAACTTGATTTCTGCGGCTTCAAACCTTGCAAAACAAACGCACCCCCGTCAGCGCGGCATGCGGGAAACTTCGAAAAACCTTGACGCGGCATTCGCATAAGTTCTATATCTATTCAAGGTTAATTAAATCAAGGAGTACCTCCATGCGCTTATCAACGTTTGTCCCGCTATCGCTATCAATGCTGGCTATGTCGGCATTCGCCGGCACCATGTATGTTTCAAAAACAGGCTCGGACGAAAACTCCGGTGTCGATTGGGACAACGCCAAGGCCAGTGTGCAGGCCGCCGTAACAGCCGCCGCACCCAATGACACGATCATCTTCGCCGATGGAAAATACGATGTCGGCTACCATGTGGTAATCGACAAAGCTCTCATCATCAAGGGCGAGAATTCCGCATGGGACACCACAATCTCCGGCAACAACAACCAGCGACGTGTCTTCTGGATCGCAGCTGGCGGTGATGTGACCTTCGAAGACATCACGATCGCCGATGGCTACGCCAGCGACGAGAACCACTATGGCGGCGGCGTGCGACTCAGCGGTGAGGACGGCAAGATGGCCCATGCGCTGTTCAATCGCTGCATCCTCACGCGCAACATCTGCCGTGACCGCGGTGCCGCGGTCTGGGCTGGATCATACTCGCTGGCCGAGTTGGAGAACTGCCTTGTTGTCGGAAACACTTCGTGGAACTATGCGGTGCTCTGCACCGAAGGCACCGAGGCACGCATGGAACTCCGCAACTGCACCGTCACCCGCAACAATGAAAGCAGCAACAACGGTATCGTATGCAACCATGGTTCCGGCATCACCGCGTTGAATTCGATCATTATAGACAACCATGGCAACCAGGGCGAAAAGAACCTCACTGATTGGGGCGGATTCACCTTCTCGAACTGCTGCGTCAATCCAATTCCCGCGAACGGCACGTTCATCGACTGCATCACCTCCGCCCCCGGGTTCATTAACCACGGCACAGGCATTGGCACAGCTTACCAGTGGGACGGCGACCTCCGTCTCGGTCCCGCTTCCCCGTGCATCGACGCCGCCGCGCCCGAATACGCCGCCGCCACCGACTTCGCTGGAGCCACTCGCCCGAAGGACGGCGATGGCGATGATATCTCCATTCCCGATATCGGCGCATACGAAGCCGATGGTCCGAACGAGGGTTCCCTCCGTTGCTTCGCCTCCGCCGACATCGCTGGTGGCATCGCCCCGTTCAGCGTGACATTCTCCGCCGCGCTCGCCGGCGCCGACACGTTTGGCACCACCTACTACTGGGTCTTCGGCGATGGCGACTCCCAATCCACCGACCAGGCGACGATCTCACATGCCTACGCGACAGCCGGCACATTCACTGCGTACGTGTGCGTGACGAACGCCGCGAATGAAAACGCGCGTAGCTCGGATATCTCGATTTCCGCAGCCCCCGCCGTGCTGTACGTCTCGCCAGATGGCGGCAACATCGCGCCCTACGACACTTGGGAAACCGCCGCGACATCAATCCAAACCGCGATCGACACCTCGTTCGGCAATGCATCCACATCGTCCGTGGTCCGTGTGACAAACGGCGTTTACAACCTCTCGTCAATGCTGATGATCGGCCACCGCCTGGTCCTCGAATCGGTTAACGGATACACGAATACCACCGTCGTCGGCGGCAACGGACAGCGCTGCCTATACATCTACGGTGAAGATGTCGTCGTGAGCGGATTCACATTCACCAATGGCGTCGCCACTGGCGGAACCGGCGGCAACTTCGGCGGCAATGTCGAATTCTACGCGGCGCGCGGCACCGTCCGAAACTGCCGCATCACAGGCGGCTATACGACGGACCGTGGCGGCGGCGTCAGCGTTTTCGCGGATGATTGCGTACTCGAAAACTGCCTCATCGACAACAACCGCACTACAAACTACGGAGGCGCTGTTTCGCGCGAAAGCGGTAGCCTGACCATCCGCAACTGCACGATTATCGGCAACTATGCCCCCAACTCTCCAGGCGGGATCTTCGGCGCACTCACGCTCGTAAACTGTATTGCCTACGACAACAGATCCAACTCCGCCAACCAGGACAACTACAATCTCGGCCACGGACAATCCCTCACATATTGCTGCACGACGCCGTCAGCCACCGGCACTGGCAATATCGACCTCAACCCGCTTTTCGCCGATGCCGCGAACGGCGACTACCATCTGAGTCCTGGTTCGCCTTGCATCGACGCGGGCACCGACGCCGGTGCTCCCGCCGACGATCTCGATGGCGCCATGCGCCCGACCGACGGCGACGGCGATGACACCGAAGAATACGATATAGGCTGCTACGAGGCCGCCGACGCCAAGTCCGGTCCGTTCCAGGCCGGCTTCGCACAGACGCCCGCCTCCGGCCTTGCACCGCTCGAGGTTGAGTTCTCGGTCGTCTCCTTTGCCGGCTCGAACACAAACGGTGTCTCGGTCGCATGGGACTTTGGAGACGGCACCACGACAGAGTTCTCCTCCATCCTCGTAGTAACCAACATCTACACATCTGCCGGACGCTACTCCTGCAAGGCGATAGCGCGCAACTCGGCCAATGAAACCTTCGAACTGACTCTTCCGGAAATCACGGTCTCCCCGAGCGACATCTTCGTGTCGCCAACAGGCAACGCCGTCTTCCCGTACGATTCCATCGAGAACGCGGCGACGGACCTGGCCACTGCCCTGGAAACCGCTTATGGCGACGCGAATGGAATGACTGCCATCCATGTCCTTCCGGGTAATTATGTCATGCCATCGACACTCACATTCTCCAAGCCAGCGCACATCGTGGGCGAAGGCGCGCCCGGAGCAGTCGTCTTCTCGCCGGCCAGCGACCACTATCGCGGCTTCTATATTCCGAGTGCCGCAAATGGCACGATAATCGAAGGCGTCACCATCGCAGGTTTCAACCACTGGATTACCGGCAAATCGCAGGGCTACGGTGGCGCAGTCCAAATCGACGCCTGCACCGCGACTCTTCAGCGCTGCATCATCCACCACAACTACGCCGACGACCGCGGCGGCGCAATCGGCATCGCCAACTGGGGTACGGCAATCCTCAAGGACTGCCTGCTCTATGGCAACGAAAGCACCAACGCCGGTGGCGCAATCGGCATCGAAGCCGGCCACGCGCGGCTTGAAAACTGCACCATCACCGGCAACCGTGCCGACCCGACAAACTGGATGAATGGCAGGGGACCCGCCGCCATAATCCTGAGCGGCCCCAATGGCTCCGACTTCTTCGCCTCAAACTCCATAATCTTCGGCAATGGCGATGGCATCCTCGATGACATCCACTATGATGATGGCGACACCTCGAGGCGCTTCAACCACATGAAATTCACAAATTGCGTCGCCCATGTCTCCGCCGACTTCGACAACGTCAATTGCCTCGACGAAGCCCCGCGCTTCGTCGAAGAACCCACAGGCGTTGGCATCGCACTGACAGGCGGCGATTTCCACCTCGCGCCGACATCGCACTGCCGCAACGCTGGCGACAATGGGCTGGTAACAATATCCATCGACCTCGATGGCAACTACCGCGTCGTCGGCTCCGCCGTTGAAATCGGTTGCTATGAAATCCAGCCCAACGGCATGCTACTGATGCTCAAGTAACAGAATCTTAAAGTTAAAAAAAATACGGCGCGCCGCTTTTTGAAAGCCTAAAATCGCGGCGCGCCGTTTTTTTAATCCGCGATTCAAAACGGGCAATTGAAAGCCCGTCCAGATTATCTTGCTACATACATGTTAACCTGTGCGCCAGACAGATACCAATGTAATAGACGTCCCGACCTTGCTCGTCGTTGTTCGTCAGCCCGCGATAGGAATACATGTGATCGACGATCTTGCCGTCTTCCTGATCCTTGAGTCCGTTCGGCAAGTCCTTGCGTTTGTCGCCAATCAACTCGTCAATCATGGCCTCGAAGACGATGTTGAAGTTCTTGGCCAGCAAGTATTCCTTCCTCGTCGTGGAAATCGTGATGCGATTGCTCTGGTCGAAGAATGTATAGCAGAGTTCCCAAAGCGTTGGATTTGGGGTGTGTCCCCGTTTTGTTGAACCGCGAAATCGGGGTGTGTCCCCGATGTTTTGGCTGGAGAATAGCAGTTATGGAGAACGGAAATGTCGCCTGGCAGGCGACATTTTCAGGAGGCAAAATCGGGGTGTGTCCCCGTTTGTGAATGGTGTGTGAAAATCATGGTATGTCCCTGTTTTCGCCGAGAAAGAACGCCTAGCGTGCCAGCCCGCTGATCAAGCGGTAGCATCGGCAATTCCCGATTGACCTCGTTCCCCGTATTACGAGTCGTGAATCAAGGAATCGGTTGCTATGTCAATAAGCGCCGACCCTTTTACCCTTTGGTTATTGCAGTGAGATGAAATGAAATGCTACAATTCCGTATGGGGAGAATACAAAATGCTGCAAATGATTAAAAGCGTTGCTCTGGGTGTGGTGGTGGTTGGTGTTTTCGTCGCCGGCGCGGAGGAGCGTCCGGCGACATGGGCCGTGAAGATGGAGCGGGCGGGACTCCCGAACCTGCATCGCGTTGACGAGAAGCTCTATCGGAGCGCCCAGCCGACGGCGGAGGGCATGACCAATCTCGTCGCACTCGGCGTGAAGACGGTCGTCAACTTGCGCGACAACCATTCCGATTCGGACGAGATTGGAGGACTCCCGCTCGAGGCGAAGCGCATTGAGATCTTCACTGGCAACATCAAGGTAAGCCAGGTAAAGGAGTTTCTCGCGATCATGGACGACACCAATGCCGTCCCGGTGCTCGTCCATTGTCAACACGGTGCGGACCGCACGGGCGCGATGTGCGCACTCTATCGGGTCGCACGCCAGGGGTGGGACGTCGAGGAGGCGCTTCGGGAAATGAAGAAAGGCGGCTTCGGCTATCATTCCGTCTGGCGCAACCTCCCGCGCTTCGTCCGCAAGGCCTCGAAAGAACTCGCACCCAAAGGGTCTGTCCCCGATGAGGGCACACCCTGATTTTTGAATGGAGGCGACGGCGAGGG
>JAZQOE010000073.1:0-11829 GCA_045627705.1 Kiritimatiellia bacterium
GGATCGGAAGGACCCCGCGCCATTTTGCGGCGCGCCGCTCGATTGCGCGCTTGTGCGGGAAGTCCATCAGGACAATGCCTGCCACAATGAAGATTGTCCCAAGCCCTGGCGGGAAAACCAAGGCGAGGCCAATGAGCATCAGGAACCAGCCGAGAATGTTCCTGCCAATCCGCGCAGCCAGGGTCATCGATCCTGCGATCGAGTCGTCAGTCGCAATGAAGTAGTCTTCCGGCAAGGTGATTATCACCCACGGGATCACTATGAGCGCGAGAAACGCGAGCACGCAAAGCACGGCAACGAGAAGCGTCGAATGTGCCTTCGCAAATTCCACGGCAACCGAAACGATGCGGCCGAGCGTTACGCGGATTGACGCCGCTGGTATAACTGGCAATGTCCGCATTATTTCACCGTCAGGAATGGCGCAAGCGCGCGTTCGGCAGATTCGCGGCGCGCCGCGAGGAGCTTTTCGTCGGCCGCCTCGAGCAGGAGGCGGACATACGGTTCGGTGTTCGATGCCCGGACGCTGATCCACCAATCCTTGAATTCGATGCGATAGCCGTCGAAGTCCATGGTGCGCGTCGGTTCGCCGGCGGCGAGGGCGTCGCGGCGGACAGCGTCTATGGCCGCGGATTTGTCCGTTACCGTGTAGTTGAGCTCGCCGGTGTTCGCATAGCGGTTGATTGGCGCGACAAGCTGGGAAACCGTCAGTCTGCGGCGGTGCGCATCCGCGATTTCGCCGAGCGCGACCAGCGACGCCAGTTCGCCGGAGTCGCACCAGAAGAAGTCGCGGAAGTAGTAGTGCCCAGCGAGTTCGCCGCCGAATGCCGCGTTGAGTTCGCGCATCTTGACCTTCGCGAATGCGTGGCCAACCTTCCAGATCGCGGGCTTCGCGCCTTCCTCCGCGAGGGTTTCCGTGACGCCGCGCGACGTGCGGATGTCCTGCAATATCGCGGTTCCGGGGTGCTGGCGGAGGAACCTGCGCGCCATGACGGCTATCATGAGGTCTGGACGGACAAAATCGCCGTTTTCGTCGAGCACCATCATGCGGTCTGCGTCGCCATCGTAGATTATGCCCACGTCGGCCCCGGTTTTCCGCACTGTTTCCGCGATCAACGTGCGGCCCGCGGCCTCGAAGGGATTCGGCGGATGATGGGGGAATGTGCCGTTCGGAACATCCGCGACATACGTTGCGTTGTCGCCGAAGAGTTCGCGGGCAGTCAATGCCGCCATGCCATCGGAGCAGTCGATTGCTATCTTGAGCCCGGACAGGTCAGGCATCCATTTGCGCAGGAATTCGATGAACGCGGGGCGGTAGTCAACTTGCGCGACGTGTCCCGCGGTAGATGCGGCGGGCGGCAGCTCATCTGACATCGCGATACGTTCGAGGTCGGCCAGGCCGGTGTCACCGCCGACTGGCAGCGCGCCTTTGCGCGAAACTTTCAGGCCGTTGTAGTTCGCGGGATTGTGCGATGCCGTTATCTGCACCGAAAGGTCGTATCCCATGCTCGCCGTCGCGAAGTAAACCATCGGGGTGGAGGCGAGCCCCATGTCGTCAACGTCGCATCCGGATTCCACGAGGCCGCGGACGAGGGCGTCGCGGACCATCGGCGAAGAGATGCGGGCGTCGCGCCCGACAAGCGTCCGCTTCGCGGGGACGATTCTGGTGAGGGATCGCCCGATGCGATAGGCGATGTCTGCGGTCAATTCTTCGCCGAAGACCCCTCGGATGTCATACGCCTTGAAGATACCCATGCCTGTTCCAATCGAATGTGTGCCTGCCTGGTTGTCGCGGACGTCACGCCATGATGAATGAGATTCCGCATTTTTTGGATTGTCGCCGTGATTGCGTCACCGCGCGGGAAAAGCGCCGCAAGAAGAAACAAGTGGCGATTTTACCCGCGTGTGATTATGGCAGTACTTGTTCCCGTAATCAAGGCATTGTGCGCGTTTGCAACGCGATGAATGGCGTCACAATTGATTTCCCTGCTCGAATGGGGTAAACTTCGATTTTCCAAACGTAGTCATCCATAGCAAAGGCAGACTGCAAACCATGGCTTTGATAACAGTGATCGGTCGCGGGCATGGCGGAACCCGCGCGATGTCGCATACGCTTTCCGCCAGCGGCGTCTTCATGGGCGAGCAGATAAACGAGTCCGGCGACATGCTTCCGCCGGAACCGCTTTACGAGGCTTGCCGCGTTATTGGGCGGCAGGTGAAATATCTTGGCGGCTTCCGTTGGGATTTCGAATCCTTGCGCACATGCCCGATCGACCCTGAATTCACGAGGCTCGTCGAGCAGTATCTTGCGCCCGTGTTCGCCAACCCCGCGGAAAACAAGGGCTGGAAACTCCCGGAAACGACGCTCGTCTATCCCTGGCTGATCCGACTCTTCCCCGATATCCACTACATCCACTGGATCCGCGATCCACGCGATTCAATCCACAACGGGCACCTCACGGATGATCTCGTGCGCTTCGGCATCAAGTGGGACGGCGACGAGTCGCTTCTCGCGCGCCGCGTCGCAAGCTGGAAGTACCAGCGCGAAATCGTCCGCGCGACACCGCCCGCGAAGCGCGAAATCTCCGTTCGCTTCGAGGACTTCGTGTTGAGGCAGCGCGAGACGCTCGATCGCCTCGATGCATTCCTTGGTATCGAGCTCGCCGCAATTCCTGTCCGCCCCGAAAGCGTCGGCCGCTGGCGCACCGCCTCCGATGAGGAACGCGCCGCAACCGCCATCCTCGCGGACGATATCCGCGAATTGGGCTACCCCGAATCCTAACCAATCTTCTTACCTCTCACCTCAACTGTTATCTGTTATCTGTTATCTGTTATCTGATCCGAAAGGAGTTCCACATGGCTACCAAATCGAAGAAATCCGCTCCCGCCATCAAGCCCCTGCGTATCGGCATCGTCGGTATGGGTGGCATTGGCAATGTCCATGCGCGCGCCTACATGAGCGATCCTCTCGCCAAGATTGTCGGCGTCTGCGATGTCATCAAGGCCAAGGCCGACGAGGCCGCGAAAAACTACAAGACGAAGGCATTCTATTCCCTCAAGGACATGCTGAAGAACGCCGACCTCGACGTTGTCGATGTCACGACCTCCGGCTACGAAAACGGCAGCTGGCACTACGAGCCCACGATGGAGGCCCTCGCCGCCGGCAAGAACGTCATCTGCGAGAAGCCGCTTTCGAACAACATCGAAGAGTCGCGCGAGATGGTCCGCTTCGCCGCCGAGAAGAAGGTTTATTTCGGCTGCGACCTGAACCACTACTTCACCGATACCGCGGCCCGCGCCAAGAAGTACATCGACGATGGCCAGATGGGCGAGCTTCTCTACTCGACCTTCAAGGTCGGCTTCAATGGCGGCGACGAGACATACGGCGGTCCATCCGGCCCCCGCTTCAACAACCTCTACGGCCACATGAAGGCCTTCCTCACGCACCCCTTCAGCGTGATGCGCTACTTCATGGGCGACATCTCCCACATCCAGGCCTTCTGCACGCGCCCCGGCTTCCGCCGCACGAAGAACGATCTTCTTGTGTCCGTCAACGCCGTGAACATCCACTTCGCCAACGGCGCCGTCGGCCAGCTCCTCAGCCATCGCGGCGACTCCGTCTTCGGTCTCGGCGGTTGGTGGAACTTCGAAGTCGCGGGCAGCAAGGGCACCTTCTGCATCGAGAACTGCGTCGAGAAGCTTTCCTACTGGCCCACTCCCAAGCCCGGACAGAACTTCGGCCTTGGCGAAGGCCCGACTCCCGAGGTCATGGACACCGGCATCAAGGATTTCGGCGCGACATTCCCGAAGCGTCTCCACGCCTACCTCGAGGACGTCACGAACAAGGTCGCGATCGACAAGCTTCGCGCTTCCGGCCGCGACGCCCTCGCGACGATGGAATACATCCAGGCTGTGATCGAGTCGTACGAACTCGGCGGCGCCATGGTGCGTCCGCACGCGCTTCCCGCCATCCACGGCGATCCCGCCCACGAGCAGATCTAATCATCTGCGGAAAAACGGCGCGCCGCTTTTTCGCGCGGCGCGCCGTTTCCAGCTTCTCCCGCACGCATTCTTGACGCGCAACCTAATTCTCCCCGCATGGATCCAAGCAACACATTCGTTGTCCCGATCATCGCGGCCCTTGTCGGCCTGGTCGTGGGCTATATCGTACGCTCTCTCGTAGGACGCATGCAGATCGATTCGATCGAGCGGCAGGCGAAGTCGCGCCTCGACGATGCGGAGCGCGAGGTCCAGGCCAGGCAGAAGGAGCTGGACATCCAGACGCGCGCCGAAAAGGTGAAGATGCGCGAGGAGTTCGAAAAATCGACCAAGGCGCGCCGCCAGGAACTGCAGGATATCGAGACGCGCCTTACGCAGCGCGAGGAGAACATGGACCACAAGGCCACGCTCCTCGATGCCCGCGAGGAGGCTGTCCGCAAGGGCGAGGCTAGCGTCGCCGCTTCGAAGGAACGCTCCGACGCCCGTGCGCAGGAGACGGAAAAACTCCTCGCCGACGCGAAGGCCCGTCTCCAGAAACTAGCCGGCATGACCCACGAGGAAGGCCGCAAACTGCTTCTCCAGGGGATGGAAGACGAAGTCCGCGGCGAGACCGGTGCCCTTCAGCGCCGCCTTGTCGAAGAGGCGCGCGAGAATGCCGATCGCGAGGCCGCGAGGATTGTCGCCCTTGCAATCCAGCGCTATGCGGCGGCTCATGCCGGCGAGTCGATGACGAGCATCGTGCAGCTTGCGAGCGACGATGTGAAGGGCCGCATCATCGGCCGTGAAGGCCGCAACATCCGGGCCTTTGAGGGCGCGACGGGCGCAACGCTCGTGATTGACGACACCCCGAACGCGGTGTCGGTTTCATGCTTTGATCCCGTCCGCCGCGAGGTCGCGCGCCTTGCGCTCTCGGAACTTGTCGCCGATGGACGCATCCATCCCGCACGTATCGAGGAGATCGTCTCGAAAGTCCAGGCCGATGTCGATGGACTTATTCGCGAAGCCGGCAACGAAGCGCTCTTCGCGGCGCACGTGCAGAATGCCCAGCCCGAAGTCGTGGCCATGCTCGGCCGCCTCAAGTTCCGTTCAAGCTATTCGCAGAATGTGCTGGTGCATTCGATCGAGGTCGCGAATCTCATGGCCGTGATGGCCGCCGAACTCGGGCTCGACGAAGCCCTGGCGCGCCGCATCGGCCTGCTCCACGATATAGGCAAGGCGGCGAGCCACGAATCCGAAGGCGCCCATGCGGCGATCGGCGCAGAATTCCTTTCGCGCCACGGCGAGAATCCGACCGTCGTGAACGGCGTCGCCGCGCACCATGGCGAAACGGAGTCGAAGACGCTCTACGCCTTCCTTTGCTCCGCCGCCGATTCCATTTCCAGTTCGCGTCCTGGCGCTCGCTCCGAGTCGAGCGAGTTCTATGTGAAGCGCCTTGAAAAACTCGAGGAAATCGCCAAGGGATTCAAGGGCGTCGGCAAGTGCTACGCCATGCAGGCGGGCCGCGAAATCCGCGTGATCGTCGATCCCGGCGAAGTCTCCGACAACGAGGCGATGATCCTCGCTCGCCAGCTCGCGGCGAAAATCTCCGCCGAGATGGAGTTCCCCGGGCAGATCCGAGTCGTCGCGATCCGCGAGCAGCGTTTCGTCGAATACGCGCGCTAATTTGATTCCATCCAAATGGATTCTCCCGAAGAGACAACATACACTGCGACTGTCGAACCCGGAGAGGATGGACAGCGAATCGATGCGTGGCTTGCCTCGAAGATCGAGGAGATGTCGCGCGCCCGCATCGGGGCGTTGATTGACGAAGGCCGCGTCACCCGCAATGGCGAAAGGTGTGAAAAAGCGTCGGCGAAAACTCGCGTCGGCGATGTGTTTGCCGTTACGCCGCATCCTCCGGCGCCTGCGATTCCAGAACCCGAGGATATCCCGCTGGACATTGTCCACGAAGACGCTGACATCATCGTGATAGACAAGCCGGCGGGATTGGTTGTCCACCCTGCGCCAGGTCATCCTTCTGGCACGCTGGTGAACGCGCTTCTTTTCCACTGCCATGACCTAGCGGGGATTGGCGGTGTCGAGCGTCCGGGCATCGTGCACCGTCTTGATGGCGACACGACTGGACTGATCGTTGTCGCCAAGAACCAGCAGGCGATGATGGCGCTTCAGAAGCAATTCCAGGATGGCGTGGTGCGTAAGGAATACCTTGCGCTCGTCCACGGGATGACACCTGCCGAGGGCGAGGTCGATGCCGCCATAGAGCGCGACCGCGTCAATCGCAAGAAAATGCAGGTTGCGAAGCGTGGTGGAGGGAAGGCCGCACTTTCGCGGTATTGCGTCGAGGAACGCTTTGGAAAGGCTGCGACGCTCGTGAGAGTCCGCATCCACACCGGCCGCACGCACCAGATTCGCGTGCACATGTCCAGCATCGGCTTTCCTGTCGCCGGCGACCAGACATACGGCGATTCGCGGCGCGACAAGTTGCTTCCCGATTGCCCGAAGCGCCAGATGCTCCATGCGGTGCATTTGGAATTCGACCATCCCGCGACAGGCAAGCGCATGGTCTTCGATCACGATCCGCCGGCCGACATGATGGCGCTTATCGCGCGATGTCGCGCCGCGGCATCTGCCGGCAAGGCGTGAAAGTTCCGCTCACTGCTTCCTAGCGTTCTTCCGAATGCCAGTGGTTGTGGGATTGGAGCGACGGCTTTTCAATCGGCACCAGGCGGCAGTTCCTGCGGCCGGCAACTTCCTCCAACTCGTGAAGCAGGGCGAGCGATGGCTCGACATTGAAGCGTGGCCCCGCTTCGATAATCGCCGTACGGCCGTCATCGAGTGTCACGCCCACGCGCAATGGGACGCTTCCCGGATGCGCCTTGGCAACCGAGAGTATCTTGTCGAGATTGGCGGATGCCACTTCGGCCTTGCCTGCGATGACCTTGACACTTGCAGTGAACAGTTTGGGCGCATCGAGAAGCGAATAGATTTCATCGGGGATGATGCGCAGTTGACCATCTCGCTTCGATGCTTCGCCGCAGACAAGCAATGGTTGACCCGCAATGAGCACGGATGAGAATTTTTCGTATGTTTTCGGGAAGGCGAGTACGTCAACTCGCGTCTCTGCATCCGAGAGGGAAATCACCGCCCAGGGCTTGTTGCCTTCCTTCGTGAAGCGGGTTGCGACTTCAGTTGCCAGACCCGCGAATCGCGCGACATGATAAGGCGAATTTTCGAGAGCGGCTTCGATCTTCGAGATTGGCAGCGTGGAGTATGTGTTGATGAGCGGACGGAATTCGTCGATCGGATGTCCGCTCACATACATCCCAAGCAACTCATGTTCGCCTTCAAGCTCTTCGCGGCGCGTCCAGGGATCGCAGTCTGGAATTTCATCGGCGCTTGATTGTTTCGCGGGCGAATCGGATTCGCCAAGCATATCGAAGAGCGAACCCTGGCCGGCCTCGCGGTCGCGCCTGTCCGACTCTGTCCTGTCGATGAGCGTTCCCAGCGCGGCGATCAAGCGCGCGCGGTGCAATCCGAAGGAATCGAGTGCGCCGCATTTCGCAAGAGCTTCGATCGACTTGCGGTTGACCTTGCCGGCGATGCGCGACACGAAGTCCTGGTAGTCCTTGTATGGGCCATTGGCCTTGCGTTCATCGACAATCGCCTGCGCCGCGATTTCACCGACGCCCTTGATGCCGCCGAGACCGTAGCGGATGCCGTCCTTGCCATCGGTGCTGAATCGCACGATGCTCTCGTTCACGCTCGGAGGGACAACCCGCAGCCCCATTTCATCGGCCTCTACGACTAGTCCGGGAAGTTGGTCGAACTTGCCGAAGAGCGAGGAAATTTCAGCGCACATGAACTGCGACGGATAGTGCGCCTTGAGCCAGCCAGTCTGGTAGGCGAGCACCGCGTAGCAAACGGCGTGCGATTTGTTGAAGGCGTATGAGGCGAAGGCCTTCCAGTCTTCCCAGATCTTATCGACGAGCCTTGTGGCTTCTGCTTCGTCCTTCCATTTGTCGATGCGGAATTCGGGATTGGCGAGGCAGCCGGCGAGGAATTTGGCCTTGAGCTTTTCCATCGTCTCAAGCTGCTTCTTGCCCATTGCCTTTCGGAGTGTGTCGGATTCGCCGCGCGTGAATCCGCCGAGCAGGCGAGAAAGAAGCATCACCTGTTCCTGATAGACGCAGACACCGTAGGTCGTCGCCAGGTACTTCTCCATCAGAGGATGGTCGTAGGTGATTGGTTCCCTGCCGTGCTTGCGCGCGATGAACTTTGGAATGTACTGCATCGGGCCTGGACGGTACAGGGCGTTCATGGCTACGAGGTCTTCGATGCTTGTCGGCTTGAGTTCCCGAAGGTACTTCTTCATTCCATCGGATTCAAACTGGAACAGGCCGGTGGTTTCGCCGCGCGCGAATACGCCGTAGGCCTCCTTGTCGTCGAGTGGAATCTTGTCGAGGTCGATGTCGATTCCGAAATCTTCCTTTATGTATTGGAGGCATCCCTTGAGGACCGTGAGCGTGCGCAGACCGAGGAAGTCCATCTTCAGCAAGCCGATCGGCTCCACGAAATGACCGTCGTATTGCGTCGTGAGAAGCGACTCGTTTTCGGTCGGCATCACGGGGACAGTTTCGATAAGCGGGTCGCGCGAGATGATGATGCCGCAAGCGTGGATGCCCGGCTGGCGCAACCCGCCATCGATCTTGCCCGCAAGTTCGAGTACCTTCCGCACTGTCGGATCGGGATTGCTCATTTCCTTCGCGAGGTCGGGGCTTTCCTTGAGCGCCTTTTCGAAGGTGATCTTCGGAGTGTTGGGGACGAGCGAGGCAAGGCGGTTCGATTCCGACAGCGGCACATCCATCACTCGGCTTACGTCTTTGATGGAGACCTTTGGTGCGAGCTGTCCGAAGGTCACGATGTGCGCGACGTGTTCCGTGCCGTATTTCTGCGTGACCCACTCCATGACTTTGCCGCGTCCGAGATCATCGAAGTCGATATCGAAGTCGGGCATTGAGATTCGGTCTGGATTGAGGAATCGCTCGAAGAGCAGGTCGTATGGAATGGGGTTTACATTCGTGATCTTCAGGCAGTACGCGACCACGCTGCCGGCGCCAGAGCCGCGGCCCGGACCGACAAACACGCCGAGCGAACGGGCGGCGGCGATGTAGTCCTGGACAATCAGGAAGTAGCCGGGGAAGCCCATCATCTTGATTGTGTTCAGTTCGAAATTGATGCGCTCCTCGATATCGCCGGGGATGCCGTCGGGCCAGCGTTTCTTGGCGCCTTCGCGAGTGAGGTATTCCAGATAATCGGCTTCGAACTTGATGCGCACGACGCGGTTGATGTCGCCATGCGAGAGTTTGTCGAAGCGGTCTCCGAATTCCTTGCGCAGCATTTCCTCGTTAAAGCGCGCGCGATAATCCTCCTCCTTGCCGAATGATTCGGGGATGGGGAACACGGGCAGGATCGGGTTTGTGTTGAGTTCGTACTGCTCGACCTTGTCGGCGATCTCCATCGTATTGTGGATCTGTTCGAGATTGTCGGGGAGGTTCGCGGCCATCTCGTCGTAGCTCTTGAACCATTCCTGGCGGGTGTATCGTAGGCGGTTCGGCTCGTTGACCTTCTTGCCAGTGCTTAGGCAGAGAAGGATGTCATGGGCTTCCGCATCGTCGGCATTGAGAAAGTGGACGTCGTTTGTGGCGATCACCTTGATGCCGAGCTTGCGTCCGAGTTTGAGAATGGCGGCATTGGCGCGCCCTTCGAGCACATGAACCGCTTCTTCGCCTTCGCGCAGTGGTACGCCCGACGCGGCCTTGTGGTACATGATCTCGAGATAGAAATCGTCGCCGAAGAGATTCTTGAACCAAAGTGCGGCGGCCTCTGCCTCTTCGGGCTTGTTCTTCAAAATCTTCTCGGAGATTTCGCCGGCGATGCATGCGGACGAGCAGATCAGGCCTTCATGGTATTTTTCGAGCAGTTCGTGGTCGATACGGGGCCTGCCGTAGAAACCCTCGATATGGGCGAGCGAAATCAGTTTGAGGAGGTTGTGGTAGCCGACAAGGTTTTTCGCGAGGAGAATCAGGTGGTTGCCGGAAAGGTCGATTGACTTGTCGCTCTTCTCCAGGTGGCCGCGCCGGGCGACATACGCCTCGCATCCGAGGATGGGCTTGACACCCTCGGATGCGCAGACGTCGTAGAAATCTTTCAGGCCGAAGAGATTGCCGTGGTCGGTGATGGCCACGGCTGGCATGCCGAGTTCCTTGGCTTTCTTTACGAGGGCCTTGGGCTGACACGCGCCATCGAGGAGCGAGTACTTTGTGTGGACGTGGAGATGTACGAATTGACAGGACATTTGAAACTTGTGCTAAACGGTTTGGAAGTGATGCGGGCGGTAATGATCAATTGGGGCAAAGTTCGCGGTAAACGCCCCATGTCTCCTCGCAAGTGCGGCTCCATGTGAACGATGCGGCGCGCGCGATACCTTGTTTCATGCGTGTGGCGCGCGCGGCGGAATCCTCGCCGAGGAGCGCGAGGAGTGCGGAGTGCCATTTGTCGATGTCAAAGCCTTCGACGAGCGAAGCGGCATCACCGAGCACTTCGGGCAACGAGCCTGTCGCCGCTGAAAGGACGGGTGCGCCGCATGCCATGGCTTCGAGTGGCGGGAAGCCGAAACCTTCGTAGAACGATGGGAGGACGAATGCGGAAGCGCTTGAATAGAGACCGCGGAGAACGGTGTCATCGGCACCTTGGACGATGTGGATGCGCGAAAAACGGCGCGCCGCTTTTATGTGGTCGAAAATCGGTTCGCAACGCCAGCCCGCACGGCCGGCAATTACGAGATCGAGGTCATCGTCTGGCAGCGCATCGAACAAATCCGCGAGGAACGGGTAATTCTTGCGCGGTTCAATTGTGCCAACGGAAAGGATGAAAGGGCGCGATGGGACACCGGCGATCTTGCGAGCCGCGTCGATTTCGGCATCGTCGGACTTTCTCCAGAATGGATCGATGCCGAGCGGAATGGCCCGGGTCTTGCCGCGGGCGGCGGGGTAGAACTCTTCGATTTCGCGGGCGCTGAATTCGGAGATGGTTATGATGCGGTCGGCGCGATCGATTGTGCCTGGCATTCTGGCGCGGAGATAGCGAAGGTTCTTTTCTTCGGCAAACTGCGGGAAGTGCTCGTAGCTGAGATCGAAGACCGTTGTAACTGCGAGTCCTCGCTTGAGCGGCGGAATCGTGAAATTCGTAAAATGGTAGAGATCGGCGCGTCCTGCGAGAAGGGAGTAGTCGGGGAAGCCGAAACGCTTCCAGCATTGCTGGATGATGGCGCCGGGGAGGATACGGAAGGGACGTTCGACAATCTGCGAGGAAGTTGTGTGTCCGGCATCGCCGGTGATGGAGGAGAGGGGGGATTCGCCGCGCCTACGGAAGTCCATGTAGCAAAGCCGGAGTTCGTCGCCTGTTCCGCAGAGGCGGGCGATGTGCCGCGCCAATTCTCGCGTATAGCGTCCTATTCCAGCGCGTTGCGCCACTGCTGGCTGGCAATCAAGGCAAAGCTTCACCAAATACTCCTTTGTTCACGTAATGATACCTTTATTCTCCGCACATAGCAATATTCTCTTAAAGGGACAGACTATTTAAGTATTGACTTGTACGCAGCTTTTGTCGTATCCTTCGCGCAAAGGAGGAACTTATGCGCAAGGCAAGAGCAAAGAACGAAGGCGAAGGATACTACCACCTGGTGAGCAGGTGTGCGTTCAAGAAGATGGCGTTCGGGGACGCGGAGAAGGAGATGTTCGTGAGGATGCTGCGGAAGGTCGCGGCGTTCAGCGG
>JAZQOE010000074.1:0-13388 GCA_045627705.1 Kiritimatiellia bacterium
GACGCCTGGAAGGTCGATCCCGGCCGCGTCGGCATCCTCGGCTTCAGCGCCGGCGGCCACCTCGCCTGTTCCGCCGCGAACTTCGGCGACGACGGCGATCCATCCTCGCCCGATCCAATCGCGCGTTTTCCGTCGCGCGCCAACGCCCTGATCTCCTGCTATTCGGTCGTCACCTCCGGACCCAAGGCGCACCGCGGGTCTTTCGACGCCCTTCTCGGCAAGGATCCCGATCCCGCGCTCCTCGAGAAGATGTCGCTTGAGAAGACGGTTACGTCCGCCAATCCGCCGTCCTTCCTTTGGTCAACCGCGAACGATGGCTGCGTGCCTGTCGAGAACACGCTCTACTATGCCGAGGCGCTTTCCGCCGCCGGCGTACCGTTCTCGCTGCATGTTTACCCGAATGCCTGGCATGGCACGGGACTTGCGCGCGACTTCCCTTCCACGGCGCGCCGTTGGACAATCGACTGCGAGGCGTGGCTGCAGGAAATCGGCTGGCGTCTTGCCTGAACAATCGTTTGGCATGGCCGTGGAACCATGCCGGATAGTCTGTCATTAACAAAATCAAAACAAGGAATTCACAAATGAGCAAGTGTCCCGCTTTTGGTGCCATCAGCGATTATTTCGCGTCACTCGGCGTCGATGTCGAGGCCGCGATCAAGGCCGCATCCGCAGTCCCTGTCTCCCTTCACTGCTGGCAGGGCGATGATGTCGGCGGCTTCGAGCATGAGACCGCCGCGGGTGTCGATGGCGGCCTGGCCGTTACCGGCAACTACCCCGGCAAGGCCCGTACCGCGAACGAACTCCGCGCGGATATCGAGGAGGTGCTTCGCCTCGTCCCCGGTACCTCCCGCGTGAACCTCCACGCCTGCTATGCCGAGTTCACCTCCGCGCCGCGCGTGGATCGCGACGCGATCACCGTCGATCACTTCCGCAACTGGATCGATTGGGCGAAGGCGCAGGGGATCAAGCTCGACTTCAACCCCACCTTCTTCGCGCACCCCAAGGCCGCCGACGGCATGCCGCTCACGAACCGCGATCCCGCCATCCGCGACTTCTGGGTCGAACACGGCAAGCGCTGCCGCGAGATTTCCGCCGCGATCGGCAAGGAGCTCGGTTCGTCGGTCCTCGACAACTTCTGGACGCCCGATGGCATGAAGGATACGCCCGCCGACCGTCTTGGCTCGCGCCGCATGCTCGCCGAGTCGCTCGACAGGATGTTCGCCGAGAAGATCGACCCCGCCCTCACGGTCGAGTCGGTCGAGTCCAAGCTCTTCGGTGTCGGTTGCGAAAGCTTCACCCCCGGCTCCAACGAGTTCTATCTCGGCTATGCCGCTTCGCGCGGCAAGTTCCTCTGCCTCGATGCCGGCCATTTCCATCCGACAGAGGTCATCTCCGACAAACTGAGCGCCGTTTACGATTTCGTCCCCGGCATCGCGCTGCATGTTTCCCGTCCAGTCCGCTGGGATTCGGACCATGTCGTCACGCTTACCGACGAGCTTAACGCCATCGCGCAAGAACTCGTTTACAACGATCTCTTCCCGAAGACCCGCATCGGCCTCGACTACTTCGACGCCTCGATCAACCGCATCGCGGCCTGGTCGATCGGCGCGCGCAACATGCGCAAGGCGCTCCTCATCGCCTTCCTCACCCCCTACAAGAAGATCCGCGAGGCCGAGGCCGCCGGCGATTTCACGTCGCGTCTCGCCATGCAGGAAATGTACAAGACGCTGCCATTCGGCTCTGTCTGGAGCGAGATGTGCGCCCGCGAGAACATCCCCAATGGCCCCGAATACCTCGCCGAGATCAAGGCATACGAGGCCAACGTTACAGCAAAGCGCTGCTAACGTTCTTCAATTCTGTAAAAAAAAAAAGCGGCGCGCCGCGAAATGGCCATCCCATTTCGCGGCGCAATGCTGTGGACTGATTGAGATAACAGATAACAGATGTCGCTGGGGGCTGCGGATAGGTAAGAAATAAGAGGTAAAAGGTTTGGGAAGATAACAGATAACAGTGAACAGATAACAAGTGTCGCTGGGGGCTGCACCCCCAGGACCCCCGCACGGACACGACGGCGAGGCGCCGTCGCAACGCACTTTTGAGGTAAGAGGTAAAAGGTAGGATGTGATGCGCCGCAGTTCCGGCTTCGACTGATTGCGATGCCTCGCGTGCGAATGATTGCGAAACTGCAGGTTCCCAACTGGCGAAACAAAATCGCGGCGCGCCGCTTTTCGTAGGGCGACATCCGCCGGCGTGGCCAGGGTGCGCGGGAGGGAGGCGGATGGCGACCGCGGCGGGACATGTGCAACATTCGCGGAAACCGGGAAACAAGCACCGTGCCCGCTCCGGGCGAGCGCGGGGTGCGCCCGACCGCGACGAAGGCAGACTGGTGTCTGCCGAGACGCGCTGGCGGGTGCGCAACGCGCCGACCGGTGCGGGTGCTAGGCGCGCCCGGTTTCCGCGAACGCGTCGCGACCGGCATTGGCAGGAACCGGACATGCGTTGCGACGGCGCCCTCGCCGTCGCCTCAGTAAAATAGTTCACCAATCTGACTGAGATCTCAAATTGCCGTGCAGATGTGGAGACATGAAGAATCCTTCTGCACCTCTACACGGCAAAACACGCTGGCGGCGGGCGCGGGGCACCCGCCCTACCAACCTTCGGGCATTGAACGAGCGGAGGGCGGCTGCCCCTTGCTACCCGACAAACAGCGACCGCCCCGCGCTATTGCTAGAAGAAACGCTTTTTTGCTAAAATCCCAAAACCGCTTTTTGACACCTCCTAACCTGGAGTCAGTTCTGGAATGGACATAATGATGCTTGCCGGGAGCGCCGCGTTTTCGGACTTCCGTATCGAGAGCCTTAAGAACCGTCTGGCAGCCGCCGAACCGCGTCTCGCCGGCGCAGGGATATCCGCGCGTTTCGTTTACATGCTCGATCTCGCCGAGACGCTCGATGCAGAGTCGCTTTCGCGCGTGAAGGCCCTCCTTGGCGCGACCGACTACGATGCCCCGTCGGTCGCCAGTTTCTTCGTGACGCCGCGCAAGGGCACGCTTTCCCCGTGGGCCTCGAAGGCGAACGACATCTTTGCGAACTGCGGTCTCTCGAAGGTGAAGCGCGTCGAACGCGGCGTGCAGTTCACGGTGCGCGATTCGTCCGGCAAGCCTTGGGCCGCCGCCGATCTCGGCGCCGCCGCGAATGTCTTCTTCGATCGCATGACCGAAGGCATCTACGCCGATCTCGCGGGCTTCTTCGACCGTCCCGATCCCGCCCGTGGCCGCGTCTTCGACGTTCAAGAGAAGGGACGCGCCGCACTCGAGGAGGCAAACCGTTCGATGGGCCTCGCGCTCAGCGCGGACGAGATCGACTACCTCCTCGATGTCTGCAAGCAGGCCGGTCGCAATCCGACCGATACCGAACTCGTGATGTTCGGCCAGGTGAATTCCGAGCACTGCCGCCACAAGATCTTCAATGCGTCGTGGACGAAAAACGGCGCGCCGCTCGACATGTCGCTCTTCAAGATGATCCGTCATACCCACGCGACGCATCCCGAAGGAACGCTCGTCGCCTACCGCGACAACTCGGGTGTGCTCGATGGTTTCGATACGCCGACACTGCGCGTCGATGGCAAGACCGGCGACTACCGCTATGTCGAGGACCGCATCGACATGGTGATGAAGGTCGAGACCCACAACCACCCGACCGCGATCTCGCCTTTCCCCGGCGCGGCTACTGGCGTCGGCGGCGAAATCCGCGACGAGGCCGCGACTGGCGTCGGTGGCAAGACGAAGGCCGGCGTCTGCGGCTTCATGGTTTCGAACCTCCGCGTGCCCGATTTCCTGATGCCCTGGGAGACGCCCGCGCCGGAATTCCCGACTCGTCTCGCCACACCGCTCGACATCATGATCGACGGCCCGCTCGGCGGTGCCGCTTTCGGCAACGAGTTCGGCCGTCCGCAGCTCTGCGGTTTCTTCCGCACCTACGAGGAGAAGGTCTCCGGGACTTGGCGTGGCTACCACAAGCCGATCATGCTCGCAGGCGGCATGGGCAACATCCGTCGCGGCCACATCGAGAAGCATGGCATCCAGCCTGGCGACTTGATCGTCCAGCTCGGCGGTCCCGCGCTGCGCATCGGCCTCGGCGGCGGTGCCGCATCGTCCATGGCGACGGGCAGCAACGATGCCGCCCTTGACTTCGATTCCGTCCAGCGCGGCAACGCCGAAATGGAGCGTCGCTGCCAGGAGGTTGTCGATGCCTGTGCCGCGCTTGGCGACGCGAACCCGATCCTTTCGATCCACGACATCGGCGCCGGCGGCCTTTCGAATGGCTGTCCCGAACTCGTCGAGGAAACCGGCGGGCGCTTCAATCTCCGCGCCGTGCCGAACCAGGAACCTTCCATGAACCCCATGGAAATCTGGTGCTGCGAGGCGCAGGAGCGCTATGTGCTCGCCATCCATCCGCAGGACCGCGAGCGCTTCCTCGCGATTTGCGAACGCGAACGCTGCCCCGTTGCCGTGATCGGCGAGGCCACTGGCGACCAGCAGCTCGTGCTGAACGACCCGCTCTTTGGCGACAACCCGATCGACATGGACATCCGCGCCCTTCTCGGCAAGCCTCCGCGCATGACGCGCGAAGTCGGCGAGATTCCCGCAAAGCCCGAGCCGCTCGCGCTCGATGGCGTGAAGCCGGCCGACGCGCTTGACCGCCTGCTCCGCCTGCCCGCGATTTCCAGCAAGAACTTCCTTATCACGATTACCGACCGTTCTGTCACTGGTCTCGTGCACCGCGACCAGATGGTTGGTCCGTACCAGCTGCCTCTCGCCGATTGCGCGGTGACAGCCACCGGGCATCTCTCCACGACAGGCGAAGCGATGGCGACCGGCGAACGTGCGCCCGTCGCGGTGGTCGATGCGCCGGCTTCCGGACGCCTCGCAATCGGCGAAGCGCTCACGAACATCGCTGGCGCGGCCGTTGGCGCGCTTGGCAATGTCAAGCTTTCCGCGAACTGGATGTGCGCTTGCGGCGAACCCGGCGAGGACGCAAACCTCCGCGCCACGGTCGAGGCCGTCGCGATGCATCTTTGCCCCGAACTCGGAATTTCGATTCCCGTCGGCAAGGACTCGCTTTCGATGCGCACCCTCTGGGAGGATTCGAAGGGCGGGAAGCAGCGCCAGGTCGCGCCGCTGTCGCTCGTCGCCACCGCATTCTCGCCGGTGTCGGATGTCCGCAAGACCCTCGCCCCCGACCTGAAGGCGATCGGTTCGCGCCTCGTGCTCGTCGATCTCGGCCTTGGCAAGAACCGTCTCGGCGGTTCCGCGCTCGCGCAGGTTTACAACCAGGCCGGCGACACTCCCGCCGATCTCGACGATCCATCCACGATGAAGTCCTTCTTCGCCGCGATGCAGGAGATTGTCGGACGCGGCCTCGCGCTTTCCTACCACGACCGTTCCGATGGCGGCGCTGCGGTTACGCTCGTCGAAATGGCGATGGCGGGCGGGAAGGGGATATCCGTCGATCTGCCGGCATTCGGCGCTTCGCCGCTTGCCGCGCTTTTCTCGGAGGAACTTGGCGCCGTGCTCGAAGTCGCGCCCGACACGCTTGCCGAAGTCCTCGGCGTCTTCCGCGCGAACGGACTCGGCATGGCGGTCCGCGAGATTGGTTCGGTCGTCGAAGGCCGCCAGGTTCGCATCGCGGTTGATGGCAAGGTCGCGATCGATTCGCCGATTGCGCGTCTGCGCGCGCTTTGGACCGATCTCACATACCGCATCCAGTCGCTCCGCGACAACCCCGCTTGCGCCCGCGAAGAGTACGAGCTTGCGCTTGAATCCACGGATCCGGGCATGACATTCAACCTCACCTACGATCCCGATGAGGCGCCCGCGATTTCCGCGAAGCCGCAGCCGCGCATCGCGATCCTCCGCGAGCAGGGCGTGAACGGACATGTCGAAATGGCGGCCGCTTTCACGCGCGCCGGATTCCAGGCCGTGGATGTGCACATGAGCGACCTCCATTCGGGCCGCAAGACGCTCGACGATTTCGACGGTCTTGTCGCCTGCGGCGGCTTCTCGTATGGTGACGTGCTCGGCGCCGGTTCCGGCTGGGCGCGCTCGATCCTCTTCAATCCGCACCTCGAGGCGATGTTCCGCGCCTTCTTCGAGCGCCAGGGTACGTTCACCCTCGGCGTTTGCAATGGTTGCCAGATGGTCTCGCAGCTCGCGGGGCTCATCCCCGGCGCACAGGACTGGCCGCGCTTCGGCCGCAACCGTTCCGAGCAGTTCGAGGCGCGCTTCGAGACTGTCGAAGTCCTCGACTCTCCCTCCATCCTGCTGCGCGGCATGGCTGGCTCGCGCATCCCGATCGCTGTCGCGCATGGCGAGGGCCTTGCGACATTCTCCGATCCCGCCTCAGCCACGCGCCTTGCCGCCGCGAAATGCGTCTCGCTCCGCTATGTCGATTCCTTTGGCAAGCCGACCGAACGCTATCCGCTCAATCCGAATGGCACGAAGGGCGGCTGGACTGGTTTCACCTCGGCGGATGGCCGCGCCACGATCATGATGCCGCACCCCGAACGCGGATTCCGCGCAGTGCAGCTTTCGTATCGTCCCGCGGACCTCTTCACGAAGGAAGACGGCCCGTGGATGCGCATGTTCCGCAATGCATACGCGTTCGTGACGAAGTGATGTGAACGGCACAGAGCCCATCCTCCGCATCCGCGACCTTCGCACGTGGTACCCGGTCAAGCGAGGAATCCTCGCAAGGACCGTGGGTCATGTGAGGGCGGTCGATGGCGTCTCGCTTGAAATAAAACGTGGCGAAACGCTTGGGCTTGTCGGCGAATCGGGCTGCGGGAAATCCACTCTTGCGCGCACTGTGCTGCGCTTGGAGAAGCCGCGCTCCGGTTCGATCGAAGTCGATGGCAGGGACATCCTCTCGCTTCGCGGTGCTGCCCTTCGCGACTACCGCAGGCGGGTGCAAGTGGTATTCCAGGATCCCTTCGCATCTCTCAATCCACGTTTGACCGTGTTGGAATTGCTTACCGAGGCGGCCGTTGTCCACGGGTTGATTGCACCGGACGAACGGCGCGCCGCTGCTGTCGAACTGCTTCGCGATGTCGGCATGGCGGAAGATGCGCTCGACCGTTTCCCGCAGGCGTTTTCCGGAGGACAGCGTCAGCGCATCTGCATAGCGCGCGCGCTTGCGTTGCGTCCGGAGCTGTTGATTTGCGACGAGGCCGTGAGTGCGCTTGACCTGCTTGTGCGCGCGCAGGTCCTCAATCTTCTCGCCGACCTGAAGCAGCGCCACGGGCTTTCGTATCTCTTCATAACGCATGATATCGGCGTCGTCGCGCATATCGCCGACCGCATAGCAGTCATGCACGATGGGCATATCGTCGAGGAAGGCCCCGCAGAGAGCGTTCTAACCGCGCCGCAGGATGGCTATACGAAGAAGCTTCTCGCGTCGGTACCGTGAATAGGTAGGAGGTAAGAGGTAAGAGGTAAGAGGTGTGGATGTGATAGACATCGTTTTCCTTATTAAGGCATGATATCTGCTATCACCCTCTCATCCGCGTATTCCTAGACAAGGAGCACTTTTGCATAATGAACAAGTTTGATTGCCGTTTCTTCGCAGCCCTTGCGGCTTCTTTCGCCGTCGCTTCATTCGCCGTCGCGCAGAATCTTCCGGAAGTCACTATCTCCGGGGATGACTTCAAGCGCCTTGACGCTTTCGAGGCGCAGCAGATGCAGGCCGCGGACAAGGCGTTCGCAGACCGCAACTATCGCCAGGCCGCAGCCGCCTACGAAGCCTTCGTGCAGCAGTTCGCGAAGTCGTACGCCGCGCCATACGCGCTCCTCAAGAAGGGCCGCAGCACGCAGCTGGACGGCAAGCGCTTCGAGGCGATCCGCATCTACGAGGAGCTTCTCGACTATTTCCCGGACGATATCGCATACGCCGCTCCCGCGCTTTACTACATCGGCGAATGCCATTGGCAGAATGGCGATGTCAAGGAGGCGATGAAGGCCTGGGCCGAGATGGCGGACGATGTCGATTATAGCAAGAACTACCTCGCGGCCCCCGCGCTCAACGCCCTCGCCAAGAATCTCAATGACCAGGGCAAGCCCGGCGAGGCGGCGAAATATTGGTGGAAGGTCGCCGAGAATTTCCGCCATTCCTCCCGCGATCCCGCGCGCGAGGCCATGAACATGGTGATCGGCCATTACATCCGTACCGAGCCGAACGAACAGAAACTCGCCGAGTTCTACAAGGCCGCCGGCACATTCGAGTGGGACCCGCGCGATCCGGAGACGGTCGATCCGAATACGTATTGGGTCCGCATCCGCGAGAACATCGACAAGTACGGTCAGTTCAACGACGCCCAGCGCGACCTCAAGGAGCGCTACTACGCATACTGGGCGAAGACCTTCGCCGCCGCGACCGCGAAGGATCCAGAGCGTCTCGGCCCATGGGACGACTTCCAGTATTCCCGCGCCTGCTACCAGCGCGCGGCTGACGGCGACGATGCAAAGTGGGTCAAGTCGATCGACGACCAGTTCACCAAGTACGACAAGGCTGATGCCTACGACCGCATCGTGAACTTCCTCGAATACTATGCCCGCGACCACAAGCGCGCAAAGTTCGACGAGTACTACAAGAAGATCAACTTCGAGAAGATGTCGCCGGCCGCGATCGAACGCCTCGTCCGCGTGATCTACGACAATTCGGTGGGCGAGGACATGGGCCGCAATACCTTTGCGCACCTGCCGCTTTCGAAGATGGACGACAACTCGAAGCATCACTTCGGCCGCTGGATGTGGCAGAAGGACGAGAAGCCGCTCGTGGATCTCTACGAGTCATTCGAGAATCTCGAATGGGGCAAGATGGAACTTCTCCGCTACTACGAGTGGCGCAAGGATCTCGACAAGGGCTGCAAGCTCGCCGAGGCAATCGCCGCCGGTTTCCCGAATGCCGCCAAGGAAGCGCTCTACATGAAAGGCTCGATCCAGCAGCACCACGGACAGTGCGAAGAGGCGATCAAATCCTATCGCCGCAGCGAGCACCATCCGCACGATATCTATCGCATGGCCGAGTGCTACCAGCGTCTCGGCAAGCCCGATACCGCGATCGGCCAATACCGCGAACTTGAAAACTTCTTCCCGGACCAGGCTCCTGAAGCGGCGCTTCGCATCGCATGGGTCCATCGCGACGCGGGCGACCAGAAGCAATTCATCGCGGCCCTTCGCGCCGTGCTGAAGAAATATCCGAAGAGTGGACAATCCTCCACCGCCCACCAGGAGCTCGAGAAGCTTGGCGTCAAGATCGGCGGCGGCGTCGGCGCCGACTAAAGTTATTCTTCCATTGCATTGACTTCACAACCCGGCATGGTCCTTAAACGGCCATGCCGGTGTTGGTTTTGCGTTTTCATAATAACTTCGTTCGTCAGGCGGATCAGTGCGTGGGCGCAAGATCCGCGGCGGGCTAGAAACGCTAGAAGTTCTAGAACCGCTAGAAAAACTACCGCTGCTCCCGCTCAACTCGCCTACCTCCCCAAGAAACTTCTCGAGCTTCGCCACGTTCGTCGCGCCGCGCTACGCCTCATCCGCCACCGTGACCTCCCGAGCCAACTCCTGCGGCATCGGCCACATTCCGACATTGCCGCGGCATGGAATCGGCATGTCGAATGCGACCACCTCGCTCAACTTCCAAAACCACGCATACCCCTCGTCCCACGGAATCGCGCCGTTATGTTCTTTCGCATATTCAGCCCGGCTCACCACCTCGTAATCACACGCGCCGACGACTTTACCGGGCCAATCTTTGACATCGCCCCACGACGGCAACGCGGCGAAATCCTCGTCGCTCAACGCCTTGACCGCCCACGCGATAATCGCGACGTATTCCTCTTTGCAGAACTTCTTCGAAACAGAAATCGCGCACCTTCCGCAGAATGGCGCGGCATCCCGACCGCGCCGCCCCGAAACCACCGCGGTATTGTCACTCCGATTCTCGACCGTCTTGATCCCGGTCAAGATCAAAATGGCATACGCCCCGGTACACGTAAAAGCGGAGTTGATCATGCTCACACACACTCGTAAATTCGAATATACTCTTTCATTTTGTTGGGTATCTTGTACTTTAGACGGCGATCCTTGCCAGCGCACGGACTCGGGCGATACACGCTCAAATAATTGAGTGTTTCATTCGTGATCTCATAAACATCCATGCGCTTGATGGCAATCGAATATTTCATGCGCTTGAAATACGACATCAAATTGGACTTGCCGAGTTTTGTATTCCACCACTTCGTTGTGACGAATTCATGTTCCGAATCTTTTTCGGACTGGAATTCGATGGTGATATACCACAACCGCCCGGACTTCTCTTTGACAAGAAAATCTATACTCTCCTTGAGATTTCCTTGAACGTCCTTTTTTGCCGCGTCCGATTTCACGTCGCCATAGAACCATTCTTGATAAGGGAATCGTAAGTCGAAATCAAGGCAACCATCGCCCTTCTTACCCCACCACTTAACGGCATCGGTCGGATGCTTTTCGATATACTGCTGCAAGTAAAACTCGAAGTACCAGCCCTCCCACGCGCCTTGATTCATTCGCATACGATCGTTGGCGGCCATCATTTCTTTGTAGCAGTCGATCCCCAATAACTGCTTCGGAAGATTCTTATACATATCGCCGAGATAACCAAGAAGTTCACGATCCTTCTCCAAAATCGAAATCTCGCCCTCGCCGCGGATGGAATTTATATGCTTGATGAAATTCTCACGATTCAAAACTAGCAGTTCATTTCCCGATTTATCCAACCGTCGATAGACACCGTTCTTCTGCGCCTTGATCAGATCAATGGTATGAATATGCGCCGCTGAATTATTAGTCGCTCTCGAAGCATAAGTCGCCGAACTGAAACAGACGAACAGTTCAACACCTTGCTGCCCATTTGGATAATAGTGATAGATTCCGAGAAGAATCGTGGCAACGCACTGACGTTCATTTTCTCTGAACAGTTCCGGGAAATCAGTTCCGATCTGAATTCTCTTTTTCTCGGAACTCCAATTGCCTCCGAGGTGATTGATGTTCCGTATGTAAAAACAAATTCCTCTGCCGATGTTCGTCTTGGGAGGCAGTGTCAGCCGCCCGTTTTCAAGTTTGGCTTCCGGGAAATATCTGATCAGCAAATTGGAGATTTCTTTTCTCGAAAACTTTTGGTCTTCGCCAATGCAGACAACCGAACCGTCCTCAAGAATCTGGTCGATGTTTTTGGGATCCGTTCTGCAACCTGGCATAACACGTCCAAAGACAGACCACGATCCGCTATTATAGACTTTTGGCATACCGTTCCTCCGTTTCGCCGATTCAGGCTTTAAACAAGCGCATAGCGCATTGTTTTATGACTTCGACGTTGACAGCATTGCCGAACTGCTTGTAGGCCTCATGCCGTGTAGGATTCGGAATGAACCGATCATCAAAACTCTGCAATCGCGCCGCCTCGCGCACAGTCATTCGACGACGATATCGCCCGATGATTGGTACTTGAACGATGGCGACCAACGCGGGCGCACAATCTGGACGCTTGATTCTAAGCCCCGACGGGCGCATCTGCAGAAAAGCATCCCAAGCGGACTTCACGGATGCGCCGCATTGCCATTCCATCTTGCGCATAGTCGGCGTGAAAGTCCGAAGATCGTCGTGCCGCTTGAGCCAGCCGTCGATAAACTCTTTGTTGTTGGCATAGAGTTCATTGTTTTTGCGCACAAACGCCTTTTTCCATTCTGGCATTTCATCACCTTCGGGCGGTGGATTCTTGAACCAATCTAGCCAAATGGGAAAACCGATAACCGTCTCTTTAATCCCCTTGTAGAACTCGTCCCATGTGTTGATGATATCTTCTTCTTCGGGCGAAATACGATATGAGGGGTCGGTATTGTCTGGCTCTAGAATCGTCGCGAGATCCAACTTGCTCTTTTGGATCGGAGTCGGCAATGTCACTTCCAATGGCTTGTCCGCGTTTTCGGGATCGTACACGCCGAGCACGATCACACGTTCGCGCAATTGCGGAATGCCGAAATAATGTGGACTCACGATGATCGGTTCGGGAGTCAACCGATAACCGAGCGCGACAAGGTGGGAATGAATTGTCCTCCAAGTATTCCCGTTGTCGTGCGAGACGAGATTTCTCACATTCTCAAGGATGATGTACTTTGTCTTGTGAAATTTCAAAATGCGCTCGATATCGAAAAACAACGTGCCCTTCGTTTCATCGGCAAAACCGAGTTGTTTGCCAGCCTTCGAAAACGCCTGACAAGGGAATCCCGCGCAAAGAACATCATGCTTCGGGATGGTTTTCTCGTCGATCTTCTTGATGTCGCCTTCGGGAGCGATTCCGTAGTTCGCTGCGTAGGTGTACTGTGCTTCCTTGTCCCATTCAGAAGCGAAAACGCATTTTCCACCCAACTCATGCATGGCAAGGTGAAAACCGCCAATACCCGCAAAAAGATCAATAAAAGTGAACTTTGGCTTCTCGACTGGCGGGAACGGAACATCCTGCTCTACACAAGAACCAATCATCGAAAAGAAATTAAACTGCACCATCGCTTCGCACACGCGGAGTTGCCGATTCGTGAGTGGCTTGAGTTCCTTCGGGAGATAGTGCGAAAGAACTCCGAGTTCGCCATCGCGCTCGAAGGACTGGATCGCTTTGCGGACCGCCGCGGTGCGAGCGCCGAAGTCGGACGCGCGGACTACGGCATGCGGATCTGCAATCGACGTGCCGTAGTCGAGGAACTGCGTCTTGAAGACGATGTACTTCGAGTTTTGAGACTTCCCGCTGTTCGGATACGTCGGATTCGTCGCAAGAAACTCTTCACGCGTTTGAACACCCGCGAACTCCGCATCGAATACCTTCCGCTTCGCTTTCGCTCCGGCGTATAGCCACAACTGACAAACCTTCGCACACGATTCCGGCGTGAACTTGTCGTCGTCCTTGACCGGATAGTTATACACGCCGTTCTTCTTGATCCACGCAAGTTGCTTTTCTTTATATGTGCCGACGAGGACGATTTTCTTCGATTCCGCGGGGGCGGACTTCGACGCGGCGCGTTTCGCCGTCACCTTTCCCGGTGGTCTGATAGGTTTTGCCATGGTGTGCTGTCGGTTGTTGAAATTGGGTTCACGAACATCCAATGCCGCTCGCAAAATTCGTATTATAGCATTTCCCGCCGAAAACTGAAGTGGTTGGCGAAAATTCGGGCGGCTGGTTTTCACCCCGACTTTGCCACTTTGAGTTTAGCGAAATCGCCATCTTGGCCAATGGCGACGGGGCTTTGGCGCAACTCGTCGCCATAATTCTTATGTGACTACGACTTAGAACGCCTTGACGCTT